>JBFGTT010000154.1:0-7382 GCA_041565995.1 Rhodothermales bacterium | reverse complement strand
CGTCCGAGTCTGAGGGGGCCACGGCGATGGTGGTGGTGGTGCCGAGGCGGTCGCCGCGCCGCCAGTCGGTCAGCGGCGGGCTGATGGGCCGCCAGACGGTGCCCCGCGTACCCCTGCCACTGCGGTCCTCCGACCGATAGACGCGATTGGTGCCGCAATAGAGAAAAGCACTGTCGTTGGGATCGATGATGAAGGGCGTGCTCCAGTTGCGCGGCTCGGCGTTGGCGGGCGAACTGGCGTTTTCGTAGAGTGGCGGGATGCCGCCCAAGATGTCGATCCGAGAAAAGCGCAGCCCGCCGTCGCTGGATTTTTGCAGCCCGCCGAACTGCGACTCGACGTAGATGAAGTCCGAGTTTTCCTCGGCCACGTTGACGTAGAAGCCGTCGCCGCCGGCGAAGAAGGCGTTGCGGAGGCGTTCCCAGTCGTCGGTGCCGCCGGAGAGCGTGCGGAGCACCCAGTTGTCCTGCGTGCCGCCGTAGAGGCGTTCGGGGTGGTTGGGGTCGATTTCGATCTCGTAGAACTGCGTGACGGGCAGGGGCACCTTGCGCCAGCTCAGCCCGCCGTCTTCCGAGATGCTGATGCCGCCGTCATTGCCCTCGACGATGTAGTTGGGATCCTGGGGGTGGAAGGCCATCGCGTGGTGGTCGGCGTGCAGGGCGGGGGTGTCGGGGAAGAACTGCCAGGAGGCGCCGCCGTCGGTCGAGCGCATCAGCTGGACGTCCATGGCAAAGACGAGGTCGGGGTCTTCGGGATGGACGCGGACCTGTCCCAGGAACCAGCTAAAGCCGCCGGTGCCCTGCGCCACTTTTTTGGAAGGGTCGGCGTCGCGCCACGTCTGGCCGCCGTCGTCGCTGCGGTAGAGGCCCACGTAGAAGAAGCCGTCGGTGTAGAGTGCGTAGAGCACGTCGGGGTTGGTCTCGGAGATAGCCAGGCCGATGCGCCCCACCGGCTGCGTGGCCGGGTCGGGCAGGCCGCCGCCGAGGCGTTGCCAGGTGTCGCCGCCGTCGGTGGACTTGTAGAGGCCGCTGGTGGGGCCGGCGAAGTGCGAGGTCTGGAGGCCGCGCACGCGTTCCCACATCGCCGCGTAGAGGATCGACGGGTCGGTCGGGTGCATGACCAGGTCGATGGCGCCGGTCGAGTCGGAGACGAAGAGCACCGGGTCGCCCCAGGTCTGCCCGCCGTCGTCGCTGCGATAGACGCCGCGTTCCGGGCTGGGCGCATAATAGGCGCCGACGGCGGCGACGAAGACGCGCTGCGGGTTCGACGGATCGACGAGGATACGGGCGATGGCGTCGGTGTTTTCCAGTCCCACGAACTGCCACGTGTCGCCGCCGTCGGAGGATTTGTAGAGGCCGCCGCCGAGGAAGTTGTTCTGCCCGCCGTTGGCCTCGCCGGTGCCCACGTAGAGCACCTGCGGGTCGGTCGGGTCGACCGCCAGGTCGCCGATGTTGAGCACGGCCTGGTCGTCGAAGATGGGTCGCCAGGTGTTGCCCGTGTCGGTCGATTGGAAGACGCCGCCGGTGGCCGCCGCCGCGTAGACGACCCGGGGGTTGGCCGGGTCGAACGCCACGTCGACGACGCGCCCGCCCACGTTCGAGGGTCCGGCGAACTGCCAGGCGCCGAGGGCTGCGCCGCGCTTGGAGGCTGCCCGTAGCGCCTGTGCCTGGGCCACCGCCGCGCGGTAGGCGTCGGCATCCCAGCGCCCGTAGGGGAAGGCGCGTTGCAGGAAGGCCCACTCGGAGGGCCGCTGGTCCGGCCCGCGCGGCGGCGGCTCGGCAGCGCCGGGCGGGCGGACGTGCAGCAGCAGGAGGGCCAGGCATCCGGCCAGCAGGCCAAAGAGGGCGAGTCGCTTCATCTCCACGGGGCGGCGTTTTGCATGATCGGGGCGCCCGGACGGTACACGATAGCGAGAATGCGGGTCGTTTTCCAGGCAGAAACACCGTCCGGCGGCGGAGGATCCGCGCGCGTTGGTGGTTGAAAATCATCCACTGAGTGGTTGAAAATCATCCACTGAGTGGTTACTTTGCACGCATGATTGCCAGAAACCTCACCGCCGACGTGCTGGCGGCGCTCTCCGACAGCCCGGTGGTGCTGCTCAACGGCGCCCGGCAGGCCGGCAAGAGCACGCTCGCGCGGGGTCTGGCCGAGGGGGCGCACCCGGCGCGGTATCTCACGCTGGACGACGCCACGGTGCTGGCCGCCGCCCGGGCCGACCCCGACGGCTTCGTGCAGGCGCTCGAAGGGGCCGTCGTCCTCGACGAGGTACAACGCGCGCCCGAACTCTTCCGGGCCATCAAGGCCGAAGTAGACCGGGATCGCCGACCGGGGCGTTTTCTGCTTACCGGCTCAGCCGACGCGCTGCTGCTTCCGAACCTGTCGGAGTCGCTGGTGGGCCGCATGGAGATCCTCACGCTCTGGCCGTTTTCGCAAGGCGAGTTGGACGGGCGCCAGGAAGGCTTCGTAGACGCCCTTTTCGCCGATGAACTGCCTGCGCTCGGCGTGGACGAGCCAACCGGCCAGGTCGGCCTCTGGGAGCGCGTGCTGCGCGGGGGCTATCCCGAGGTCGTCGGGCGCGCAGAGGCCAAGCGCCGCCGGGCCTGGTTCAACGCGTACGTCACCACGCTCCTCCAGCGAGACGTGCGCGACCTGGCCAACATCGAGGGCCTGACGGCGATGCCGCGCCTGCTCTCGCTGCTGGCCGCCCGGGCGAGCGCCACGCTCAACTACGCCGAAGTCTCGCGCTCCTCCGGCCTGCCCCAGACGACGCTGAAGCGCTACATGACGTTGCTTGAGACGACGTTCCTGATCAAGACCCTGCCGGCCTGGCACGGCAACCTCGGTAAACGGCTGGTCAAGGCGCCCAAGCTGCTGCTGACCGATACGGGGCTGGCGGCGCACCTGGTGGGCCTCGGCGAGGTGCCCCCGCAGGCGGGCCAGGCGTTGCCGGGCGCGTTGCTGGAAAACTTCGTGGCGATGGAGGTGGCGAAACAGATTGCCTGGAGCGCGCACCAGCCGTCGCTTTTTCACTTTCGCACGCAAACGGGACAGGAGATAGACCTTGTTCTCGAAGAGGCGGCGGGCCGGCTCGTCGGCCTGGAAGTGAAGGCGGGCACGAGCCTCTCGCGGCGCGACTTCAAGGGCCTTGAGACGCTGGCCGAGGCCCGGCCCGAAGCGTTCCGGCGCGGCGTGGTACTCTACGGCGGCGCCGAGGTCGTCGGCTTTGCGCCGCGCCTGCACGCCGTGCCCCTGCGCGCGCTCTGGACGTGGTAGCCGGCCCTCGGGCGGCCCTGCGGATCTCCACGAAATATTTTGAGACACGCGAAGGGTAAAATGTCTATTTTAGGGGGTCGTGTGCCGCCGCCTCCCCCCAGCGGTCGTGGCTGGCTTCCGCTTTTTTCACGTCTTGCTTAGTGCGTCGGGCCGGGGTCGCCTCGGTAGCTGCCTCCAGGGGCAACCACCCCGCTCCGCCTCACGGCTTTAAATGCGCCGGAGGCATCCGATAAATAAGCAGACGCCGCAGCCCAGTTGCACTCTAGCTATTCAAAACCATCATGAGCTTTGTCTTAGAGCCAACGGCCGACCCCGAGTCGGTAATCGTCCGCATCGGAAAAGCGCTGGACTTCCGCAACGCCGCCGAATTCAAGACGGTGTGCCAGGAGCGCGTCCGCACCGGGGCGCGCAACTTTATCCTCGACTTCTCCGAGACGGGCATTCTCGACTCGACGGGCCTGGGGTCCATCTTCTCGCTCTACCGGCAGGTCTCGCCGCTCAACGGCCAGGTGGTCTTCGCGTCGGTATCGCGCCCGGTGCAGGTGGTGGTCCAGTTGACCCGTACCTACAAGGTTTTCCGCCAGTTTCCGTCTGTAGAGGCGGCCCTGGAAGCGCTCAGCTAGGCTGCTACCCGGAGCGGCGTCGTCGCCCCCACCCCCCTGCCTGTTCGGCCCTCCGGCTATACATGGATTCCGTAACACGCCACTTTCAAGATCTCGACACGCTCATCGAGCAGGTGCACGCGCTCTTCGACACCTGGGAGAGCGAGGACTATCTGCCCGCCTCGATGAACGTCGCGATGTTGTATCAGCTCAAGATAGCTGTCCACGAATGGTTGGCCAACCTGGTGCAACACGCCAATTTCGAAAACGAGACGACCGACGTGAGGCTCACCGTCGAACCCGTCGAAGAGCGCATCTACTGCGTCATCGAGGATAACTCGGACGGCTTCGTGCTCGACATGCACCTGGAGATCGAGCCGGAATACCTCGATTCGCTGCCGGAGCGGGGGATGGGCCTGCTCATTCTGAAAATCTGCACCGAGGATCTGCTGTATCAGCGGAGTGAGTTCGGAGAAAACAATCGCCTGGAGTTTTACGTCTCCGCCGATCAGGATCAGGACGCATGGCTAGACACTCCATTTTAGTCGTCGAAGACGAGCATACGCTGCGCAGGCTCCTGGAGTACCGCCTGAGCAAGCAGTACGACGTCCGCACGGCGGCGAACGGCGAACAAGCGCTCGAACGCACCGCCGAGGAGATCCCGGACCTGATCATCTCGGACATCATGATGCCCAAGATGGACGGCTTCGCCCTCCAGGCCGAGTTGCAGAAAAACAAGGACACGCGCGCCATTCCGTTCATCTTCCTGACGGCCAAGGCCGACGAGCAGAGCCGCCTCAAGGGCATGCGCACGGGCGTCGACGACTACATCACCAAGCCCTTCGACATCGAACAACTCCTCTCGCGCATCGAGCGTTTGCTCGAGCGCACCAAGATTTTTCAGGAGCAACTCGACGCCAAGATCGGGCAGGACTTCTCGCAGAAGCTGATGCCCAAGAAGCTGCCGCAGGTGCAGGACTACCGCGTGCTCTTCCACAACAGCCCCCGCGAACACGGCGGCGGCGACCTCTTCGACTGGACCGAGCCGGAGCCGGGCACGCTGTTCTTCACGATCGGCGACGTGATGGGCAAGGGCTTGCAGGCCAAGTTCTACGCCTTCAGCTTCCTGGCCTACGTGCGCACGACGCTCCACGCGATGCTGCAGGACTCGAAGTCGCCGGCGGAGTTGATGCGGCGCGTCAACCGGGTCTTGATGCAGGACGAGTTCATGCAGGAGACGTTCGCCTCGCTGCTGATCATCCGGTGGGAGCCGGCGCTGCACCAGATCACCTACGCCAACGCCGGCCACTGCCGCCCGGTGCTCGTCAAGCCCGACGGGGCCGACCTGGTGGCCTACAGCGACATGGTGCTGGGGCTCGACGCCGAGACGCCCTTCAAAGACACCACGCTGGAGTTGCCGCCTCACAGTGCCCTGATCACCTACACCGACGGGCTGATCGAGCAGCGTATCGACGAGGGGCAGATGGTGGGCGAGCAGGGTGTGGTGGACCTGGCCATCCGGGTCCTCGGGCATCCGGCGCCCATCGACGCCATTCTCGGCGAGGTGCTCCGCCGCAGCCCCGACCCTGAATTCACCGACGACATCCTGGTCTTCTGGCTCGAACGCCAGCGTTGAGCGCAAAACGCGAGGGTGCCCTGCCGGGGCGTTGTCGGCAGGGCACCCTTGCGTTTTGCGTGTACTGCGTCAGCCGCTACGCTCGTGTGGCGCTTCAGGCGGCGATAGGCATCTGCGCGTGGTACTCGTCTTCGAGCATGGCGTAGACGTCCTTATCCCAGTAGCGTCCGTCGCGGAAGAGGTAGTCGCGGTCGGTGCCTTCCCGGGTAAAACCGGCCCACTCGACGAGCTTGCGCCAGGCCGTGTTGTATTCGAAGGTTTCGGTGCTGACGCGATGCATGCCCAGTTCGTTGAAGCAGTAGTCGAGCACCAGGCGGAGGGCGGCGCGTCCGTAGCCCCGGCCCCAGTAGCGGCGGTCGCCGATGGTGATGCCGATCTTGCAGTGGCGGTTGTGCGCGCTGATGTTGACGATGTAGGCCACCCCGATGACCGTGCCGTCCTCGGCGTGGACCTCGAAGTCCCGGCTGTCGGGGGCGGGCTGGTAGATCATCTGCTCGAAGCGGCGTTTGAAGGCGCTGAGCGGCTCGTGTCGGTAGGGCACTTCGCTGTCGAGCCGGTTGAGTTCGGGGTCGTTGTTCCACTCGAAGTGCTTGTAGAGATTCTCCCGGTGTAGCGGCGTCAGCGTAACGCGGGCGCCTCGGACGACGGGTTCTAAGACGAGAGCCATGGTACCATCCGCTTTGATGGAAAACGCTTCCGGTTGACGAAGCCGGCCAGGAGGTGATCTTGCCTGCGAGGTCTTGTCGCAGCAGCCCCCTGCTATACATGCGAGCTTTTGCCCGCAATCGGCTCACGCGCCCCTGCGCGGGGCGCTACCTCAGGAGCGTGCAAGAACCGGGCCTATGTTGTAGAATCGCCGTGCAGACCCGTTTTTTTTCACCAATGCGCCGGAAACGATTCCGAAATGCCCCGTCGTCGCCGTGCGCGTATCACGATTTTTCCGGATGCTGCTCCGCCGCCCGTCGCCGGAAAAAGGCGCGGTCGATTTTGAAGCCCTTCGGCCGCGCGGCGTCGGGCCAGTCGTAGCAGGCTATGGGGATCTTGAAGGACGGCAGCAGGGGGGCCAGCAGCGCGGCCAGGGCGTCGAGCGGCGGCGCCTGGGCGCCCCGTTGCACGAAGGCCACGGGCCGCTGCCCGAAGTCGGCGTCGGGCACGGGCACCACGACGGCCTGCGCCACGCCGTCGAGCGTGCAGAGCGCCCGTTCGATCTCTTCCGGCTGGATGTTTTCGCCGCCGGAGATGAACCGGTTGTCCGTGCGCCCGGTCACGCGCAGGAAGCCGTCGGCGTCGAGCGTGCCGAAGTCGCCGGTGTGGAACCAGCCGTCGGCGTCGAGGGGCCGGTGCAGCGCCGCGCCGTCGACGTAGCCGAGGAAGAGCGTCGGGCCGCTCACCAGGATTTCGCCGTCGTCGGAGCGCGTGAGCCGGCGGTAGGGCAGCGGCCGGCCCGACGTGGCGAGTTGTTCGAGCGAGGCGCCCGGCGGCGTGGTGGTCACCTGCGAGGCCATCTCGGTCAGGCCGTAGGTGGTGTGCAGGGGCCACCGCCGGTCGTGGGCGGCCGCCACCAGCGGCGGCGGGATGGCGCTGCCGCCCAGCAGGATCGCCTTCCACCCTGCCGGTTCCTCCGGGCCGTCGAGCAGCCGCCGCAGTTGCGTCGCCACGAGCGAGAGGTGTGTGATGCCGTAGCGCGCCACGGCCCGGCCCACCGGCAGCCCCGCCTCGGGGACGACCACCGTCGCCCCCGCCAGCACGCACCGGAACACGACGCCGAGGCCGCCGACGTGGTAGAGCGGCAGCGCCAGCAGCCACCGGTCGCCCGCGCCCAGGGCGACGTTTTCGTTGGCGCCGAGGGCGCTGAAATGGTGGTTGCCGAAGCT
>JBFGTT010000153.1:0-7451 GCA_041565995.1 Rhodothermales bacterium | reverse complement strand
CTGATCCTGCTGGCACTCTGGCTGCTGGTTTTCTCGGCCAGCAGCCAGGTCATCATCATCGCGCCGATTCTACCGCGCATCGGCGAGGCGCTGGCGATCCCCGAAGCCATCCAGGGCACGCTCATCACGTCCTACGCCATCCTGTTGGGCGTCTTCGCCCTCATCACCGGCCCCATCTCCGACAAGGTCGGGCGGCGGCGCATTCTGCTCTTCGGCAGCGGCTTCATGGCCGGCACGCTCGTGCTTCACGGCATCGCCGACAGCTACCTCTCGCTGCTTTCGGTGCGGGCGCTGGCCGGCGCCGCCGGCGGCATGCTCAGCGGCGCCGCCGTGGCCTACGTGGGCGACTACTTTCCCTACGAACGGCGCGGCTGGGCCAACGGCTGGGTCATGAGCGGCATCGCCGCCGGCCAGATCATCGGCATCCCGCTGGGCACCATCCTGGCCGATCTGTTCGACTTCCGCATTCCTTTCCTGATGTTCGCCGGGACGATGGGCGTGGCCTGGCTGCTCATCTACGCCTACGTCCCGCAGCCCGACGTGCGGCGCGACCCCAACCGGCTGAGCATCCGCCGCGCCCTGGTCAACTACGGCCAGTTGCTGCGCCACCGGGACTCGGCCATGGCCGTGCTGGCCTTCTTCCTGATGTTCTTCAGCATCGGCCTCTACGTGATCTACCTGCCGACGTGGCTCGAACAGGAGATCCACGTGAGCGGTACGCAGATCGCCTCGCTGTTCCTCGTCGGCGGCATCGCCAACGTGATCACCGGGCCGCTGGCCGGGCGCGTCTCGGACAGCCTCGGGCGCAAGCCGCTCATCGTCTCGTCGTGCCTGGGCCTGGGCCTGATCATGCTGGCGACGACCTACCTGATCGCCGACATCTGGATGGCCTACCTGATGTTTGCCGTGGCGATGGTGATGGTGGCCATGCGCATCAGCCCGCTCCAGTCCTTGATGACGGCGCTGGTGCCCGACGAGCGGCGCGGCATCTTGATGAGCCTGGCGATTGCCGTCGGGCAGGTGGGCGTGGGCCTCGGCAGCGGCGTGGCGGGCCTGGCCTACACCGAGTACGGTTACCTCAGCAACACCGTCATCGGCGCCGCCTCCATCATCGTGATGGCGCTGTTGGTGCAGTACTTCCTGCCCGAACCCGACGGCGCAAGCCTCAAAAGCCTCTCCTCGAAAGTAGCCGGCGCCGGCTCGTCCTGACGCTACCGGCAGTCGCCGGGCCGGGCGGCGCGCACGTCGAGCACCTGCGAGACCGTCAGTTGGCGTTCGTAGTGGCCGAGGTGTCCGTAGCTTCCTTTGCGGCTCCGCTCCCCGCGCAGGCGCACGAAGACGCGGACGCGGCCCTGATCGTAGACGGCCAGGTACCGCTCGTTCAGGGCGGTCTCTTCGTTGACGGGGGCCACCCACCAGCGCTCGTCTCGGGCGCACGGCTCGAAGGCGCTGTCCTCGAAGCCGAGCGTGTAGAAGCCTTCGAAGACGCCGGGTTCCGTGTCCTCGCCGAAGAGGGAGCAGGCGCCGCAGGCCAGCGCCAGGGTCACCAGTACAATCAGGGATCGCATGGGGGTCTCCTACGACGGATCGGTGACTTTGCCGATGAAGATAATGGCGCCGGTGGCCTGCTCGCGGATAGCGAAGACGAAGGGCCGGTCGAGGCGCAAGATAAGCCCCTGCGGCGCCGAGGTGACGCCGATTTCAACCGACGTGACGGCGGCGGCCTCGGTGCCCTTTTCGTCCACCTCCACGAACGTCTTGTGCTTCACCTGGCTGACGTGCAGGTCGGTCTGCAGGGGGTTGATGGCCCCGAAGTCGGCCCGGCCCGGATCGAAGGCGATGTCCATGCCCAGGGCAGCCAGCGCGTCGTTGAGCGAGGCTTCGTAGGTCAGCTTGAACCGGGGCATTTGCAGGCGCTCGAAGGTGGTGGGCGCCAGGCCGCCGGTCCACGCGTCCCAGTTTTCGCGGCTCAGGCGGGCGACGAACGTGTCGAGGCTCGTGCCTTCGGCGGGCAGGAAGAGGGTCATGCTGAAGAGGCTGTCGCCGTAGGGCAGATCGACGGCCTGGAAGCCCTCGCCGGCGAGGTAGGGCAGGCTGGCCTCCTCCATCGTCATCATGCGCACGGGCACGGCGGCGCCATCGGCACGCCGGAAGGTGTCGTCCTGCGTCTTGTCTTTGTCGAAGCGGTAGGTCCAGTCGCCCCGGAAGTAGACGGCGTTGATGAGGTAAAGCATCGTCAGCGCGCTGATGGGCGGCTCGACGATCCGGTCGATGCGGCCCTGCGTCTTATCCTTCACCCAGCCGTTGATGACCTCGGCGGCCTCGGGGTTGTCGAAGTCGAGCGCGCGCACCTCGGCGTCGAAGAAGGTGCGGTTGGCGTCGAGGAAGGCCGGTTCGACGGCGAAGCTCTGGCGGTACCAGACGGAGTTGGGCAGGTCAAGCCGCACCTTGCGGTCGAGGCCGGTGAGCACGTCGATGAGCGTGCGGTAGGCGGTGTTGATCTCGTCGGGCGGCAGGCCGGCCACGTCGAGCGTCTGTTCGATGGCCGTGCGGGTGTCGCCCAGGGCGCCGTTGAGCGTCATGCCGAGGGCCATCGACACGCTCAGCGGCGAGATGAACACGTTGGCGTCGCCTTCGTCCTGGCTGAGCCTCCGGAAGAGCTTCAGGCCGAAGGCGTTGTCGGCGGCGACGACCTGCTGCTGCGCCTGCGTCAGGTGGACCTGCGGCCGCTCCGGCCCGACGGCTTCGTCGGCGCAGCCGCTCCAGGCCAGGCCCGCGAGCAGCACGCCGAGCAGGATCAGGGTTCGAGGGTACGTCATGGCGGTATGCAAGGATCACGTGGAGAAAAGGATCGACACCCGGTACAACGTCCGAAGGGGCCGTTTTATGGCCGCACCGAGAAGGTGTTGGTGCCGGCCCGCTCGACGGTGTTGCGCTCGCTCCGGTAGAGCGTGGTCTCGAAGCGATAGGTGCCGGTGGCGAGGCTGTCGAGCAGGGGCAGCGAGGCGGTGGCGCGCTGGCCGGGTTCGAGCGGGAAGAGGGCTGCGGGACAGGCGCGGTCCGGCTCCGGTGCCGGTTGCCAGCCGCCGTCGCTGAGTTGGTGCAGCCGCGAATTGCACAGGTTGTAGGAGACGGTGCGGTTCGAACGGTTCTCCAGGCGCAGTTCCACCGATGCGCCCGGCTGATACGCGGCCCGGTCGGTGGTGAAGCGGACGTCGTCGCCGCTGGCGCTGAGCAGTTCGCAGGCGCCGAGGGCGAGGGCGAGGAGGAAGACAAAGAGGGTTCGCATAGCCTCGGAGACTCCGGCAGCAGGTTCGAAAGACGGATCGTTCTGAAACTTTCCATACCGCCGGAAGGACCGGCTCACCCAACGCCGCGCAGGGTAAAAAGTCGTGCCCCCCTGTTCGTGCTGCGCCGCCGGCGTTTTCTTACAGAAACGGCTTGGGTACGCGGCCTCCGCTGGTTGTAAGAATAGCGGATCGTCAGCCCCCAACATCGCGTTCCCTCCCGGCCATGCGCACCCTCCTGCTCGTCTTCCTGGTCTGTCTCCTGCCGGCGTGCTCGTCGTTCGATGCCTCGGACGAAGCGATCTCGGCACGCTCCTTCAACCAATCCGTGCTGATCACCAACCGGACGGAGGCCCGGATCTACTACTTCGTGGTGGGCCGCGCCACGTCGGCAAGCATCAACTGGGTGCCCCACCTGAACCTTGATCAGAGTGTCGCCAGGGGGCGCACCGCCAGCCTTCGTCACGCCGAGATTTTTCGCTCGCCCGACGAAGACGAAGTCATCGTCTTCTGGTGGACCAGGGTGCGAACGGTCGATGGCTTTCGCCCCGGCGAGGTCCACGGGCTTGTCGTCGCGTTGTGACGTAGCGCAGCCGGCGGCACGGTGGGGCGTTCAGCCCTCCTCTTCGCCCCTGGCTTCGAGGGCGAGGCGTTCGCCGAAGGTGTCGATGACTTCGGGCAGCAGGTCCGGGTCGTGCAAGACGAGGTGGGCGCCGCACTGGCGCAGCAGCGCCTCGTGCTCGCCGCCTTCGACGTAGGAGGGCACCACGCCGACGGCCCACAGCCCGGCGGCCCGCGCCGCCGTCATGTCGTCCACCGAGTCGCCAATGTAGACGGCGGATTCGGGGCGGACGTTGAGGCCGGCGGCGTCGAGGATGGCCAGGGCGTGCTGGAGGGGGAAGGGGTCGGGTTTGCCGCGCCGCTCCTGCTTTTCGCGGGCCACGAGCAGCGGGAAGTAGCGTTTCCAGCCCAGGCGGTCGAGCGTCCAGCGGGCCTCCACTTCGGGCCGCCCCGTCACGATGCCCAGGATGCGCCCGCCGTGGGCGAGCAGGTCGAGCGTGCGCGTCTGGATCATGGGCGTCTCCTCGGTGATGAAGCCGTCCCAGTTTTCCCCCCGGTAGCGGCGCTGGAATTCTTCGATGACGCGGCCCTGCGAGACCTCCATGCCGCTGTCGGTGATGACGGCGTGCGTGAGCTTCCAGTCGTCGTTGAAGCCGCCCAGGTTTTTGTAGCGCTGCACGGTGGTCGGTTGAATCTTTCGACCCGTGAAGTGCATCACCGTCTCTTCGATAGCCCGGCGGTAGGAGCGCGAGACGTCGACCAGCACGCCATCCATGTCGAAGAGGATGGCTTTGAGTTCAGCTTGCTCTTGCATCCCGATGCCTGTTGGGGGTTTAGCGGCTCGCCTCTTCCACACGGCGGCGGCTTTTCAGTTCCAGCCGGGCACGGGAGGGGCCGTGGCGGGGGCGTTCCAGCAGAAAACCCGAGGCGTGTTGCCGGGCCGGCCGGGTTCGGGGAACGGGGGGCCTCGGCGCGCCGGAGGCTCGGCCCCGCTCGCCGTTTCTCGACCGCGCGGTGCTTCCTCAGGAGTTCATCGTGACGAGGAACTCGTCGTTGTCCTTCGTGCCGCGCATGCGGTCGAGCAGGAATTGCATGGCCTGGATGGGATCCATGTCGGCCAGCAGCTTGCGCAGGATCCAGATGCGGCTGAGCTTGGCTTCGTGGACGAGCAACTCCTCGCGGCGCGTGCCGGACTTGACCACGTCGATGGCGGGGAAGATGCGGCGGTCGGCCATCTGGCGGTTGAGCACCAGTTCCATGTTGCCGGTGCCCTTGAATTCTTCGAAGATGACCTCGTCCATGCGGCTGCCGGTGTCGATGAGCGCCGTGCCGATGATCGTCAGCGAGCCGCCTTCCTCGACGTTGCGCGCGGCACCAAAGAAGCGTTTGGGCCCGCGCAGCGCGCCGGCCTCGATGCCGCCCGAGAGCGTGCGCCCGGGGTCGGGCGCTACGGCGTTGTGGGCGCGCGCCAGGCGCGTGATCGAATCGAGCAGGATGACCACGTCTTGCTTGGCCTCGACCAGGCGCTTGGCCTTCTCGAGCACGATGCTGGCCACCTCGACGTGGCGCTCCGGGTCCTGGTCGAAAGTCGAGGAGATGACCTCGGCCTTGACGTGGCGCTCCATGTCGGTCACTTCTTCGGGGCGCTCGTCGACGAGCAAGATGAGCAGGTGGACTTCGGGATGGTTCTCGGTGATGGCGTTGGCGATCTTTTGCAGCAGGATGGTCTTGCCGGTCTTGGGCTGGGCCACGATGAGGCCGCGCTGCCCCTTGCCGATAGGCGCGAAGAGGTCGAAGATGCGCATGCTGTACTCGGTGCTCTTCGTCTCCAGCTTGAGGTGTTCTTCGGGGAAGAGCGGCGTCAGGTAGTCGAAGCTTTGCCGTTCTTCGATGGCGGCAGGCTGCCGGCCATTGATTTTATCGACCTGGATGAGCGCGAAGAAGCGCTCGCCTTCTTTGGGCGGGCGCACGTCGCCCCAGACGGTATCGCCCAGGCGCAGGCTGAAGCGTTTGATCTGCGAAGGCGAGACGTAGATGTCGTCCGGGCTGGGCAGATAGTTGTATTCGTGCGAGCGGAGGAAGCCGTAGCCGTCGGGCAGCACTTCGAGGACCCCGACCTTCTTGATCATGCCGTCAAGTTCGGTCTTGTTGGGGTCGTGCAGGGCCATGTATTCGGGGCGGCCCTCGTAGACGCGCTTGCGGCGTTCTTCGCGGCCGGCGCGGCGGTTATCGCGGCGTCGGCGGCGTTCGCTGCGGTTGCCGCCGTTGGCACGCCGGTCGAAGTTGCGGTCGGAGGAGCGGTCGGAGGAGCGGTCCGGGGTGCGTTCACTCGGGCGTGGCGGGTGTCGCTCGTCGCGGGGGGGCGACCTTCTCGTCGGGGCCGACCTTCGTCGCGGGAGGGTCGTCCTTCTCGTCGGGGCCGACCTTCGTCGCGGCTCTCGTCGGCCTCCGGCGCGGGGCGCCGCTCGTCGCGGGCGAGGTCGCGCTTGTCGGGGCGTGCCTCCGGGCGGGGGCGTTCCGGCAGCGGCCGTCGCGGGGGTGGCAGGCTGCGGCCCGGCGGCGTCGCGGCGGCTTCCGAGGCGGTGCGGCCTGCCGCCGGAGCCATCGCTTCTTCAGCCACCACTTGCTCGGCAGGCTGCTGGTCGCCATCGCGCTGGGCGGGGGCGTTGCTCTGGGCGCGGACCTCCTCTTTTTCTTCCGAGGCTTTGCTCGCTTCCTCGCCCTGGGCCGGGCGGCTACGCGCCCTGGCGCCGTTGCCCTTACCGGCGACGGCTTCGGCCTGGGCTTCAAGGATCAGGTAGATCAGGTCCTGCTTACGCAGCGTCGAGAAGCCCGAGAGGTTCATGTCTCGGGCAATGTCTTTGAGTTCTGCGAGCTTTTTCTCTTGCAGGTCGGCAATCTTCATACGGAGGGCTGTTTGGGATGGACAGAAACAGGCGCGACCACGCGTGGGGCAAGAGGCCCGGCGTAGCCGACCTGCGGCGCCAATGCAAGGCGGGCGGGTTTACCGAACGGGGCGGCCCGTTAAAAATGCGAGGCGGTAGGCAGGGTAGGCGGGGGATTCGGGGAGATCCTGATCAGCCGGGTGGAGCGCCAAGTCCTAGAGAAGGAGAAGGTGGGTTGCGCCATGCAACGCGGGCCGGAATGAGTCGCCAATGCCATAAGATCCGGCACGTTAACGCGAAAATCAAATCCGCGTTCTACTTTCCTTCGGAAATTTTGTGAACTTCGCGTTGTTTGTTTTCGGGATTTCGGGTTCACACGGCTTTTTTCCGCGTTGAGCGGACAATCCGGTCTCTCCCCGACTAGAGGGCCTGCGCGACCACCTGATGCGAGCCAGTGATTAGCAGCACGTCGGCCTCGGTGGCCTCGCACTCGAACCACGCCCGCCCTTGCGCCACGCTGCCGCCCTCCACGACGGCGGCGCCGTGGGCGCGCAGCAGTGCCGCCAGGGCCTCCGCCGGCAGGGCGCGCTCGCCGGTCAGGCGCAGCGGGAAGACCGTCGCTTTGGCCTCGGCCAGCAGGCGGACCATCGCGGTCACGTCTTTGTCGCGCAAGGTCCCGAAGAGCACGCAGAGGCGGCCCTGCCGGGCCTCGCGTTGG
>JBFGTT010000152.1:0-7502 GCA_041565995.1 Rhodothermales bacterium | reverse complement strand
GTTCGTTCGGGATGACACGCGGGCAAGCTTGCACAGCTTTTTCAGAGCGTTGATATTACGCATCCTGCAAGCCCCAAGATTGCTGTGATTGCACTTAGCGCATAAACAAAAAAAACCCTTCGGGTTCGAAAACCCGAAGGGTTCGGTGGCGGAGGGCAACCGGGGTAGGCGCCCTTTCCGCCCTGGAAACAGGCGACGGCGGCCCTTCTCTTCGCCCTCGTTTCGCCGGCAGGCCAGCCCCCCACAGCCGACCTGCTGCGAACGACAACGAGAGCGAAACTGATGAGAAGGAGCCGCTCGCCCTGTTCTCCTCCGCCCTTCCACTCCGCGTCTTCAACGCGTGGCGTCGGAGAAATTTATAGAGATCCGCGTGGGGGCAGGCTCAGGCCCGCGTCTTGAGGAGGTCGCGGATCTCGCCCAGCAGGACCTCTTCGTTGGAAGGCTCCGGCTCGGGAGCCGGCTCTTCCGGGGCTACCTCCTCCTCTCGCTTCATCCGGTTCATGGCCTTGATGACCAGGAACAGCACGAACGCCACGATCAAGAAGGCAATCAGCGCGTTGATGAACAGCCCGAGGCCGAGCACGGCGGCGCCGGCCTCGCGCGCGGCTTCGATGGAGGTGAAGACCTCGCCCGTCGGGTTGCGCAGCACGACGAAGAGGTTGCTGAAGTCCGGCGCGCCGAAGACCGCCGAGACGATGGGCATCAGGAGGTCGTCGACGACGGACTTGACGACGGTGCCGAAGGCCGCGCCGATGATGATGCCGACGGCCATGTCGACCATGTTGCCTTTCATGGCAAACTCTTTGAACTCTTTGAGCATAAAGCACCTCGGGGTTGAAGAAGGTTGGGGTTGGGTGAAGCAGCCCTCCATGCCGGCGCGGCTGCACTTCTTCACGGGATGAACGTCGGGATGAACGAAAAGCCTTGGCGGCTTACGTCGGTGCCTTCCCAAAGAGCGTACCACATTTGAAAGCCCCCGTACGGGGCGCCAGGAGGCTGCATACGCGGGCAAGAATGATCTGTTTCGCTACAGCCGGTGTGCCGCGTGTTTGAAAGTGGCACAGTGGGCGGTCTGGCAAGTGGCCGGGAGAAGAGGTACCTTCCGGCATCGGTGCATCGAAGCGCAACCGGAGCGCCTATGCCGCCTGACGCCTGCCTGCGTATCAACCTGTGGTCGGGGCCGCGCAACGTCTCGACGGCGCTGATGTACGCCTTTGCCCAGCGCCCGGACACGCGCGTCGTTGACGAGCCGCTGTACGCCCACTACCTGCGCGTCTCCGGCGCCGCGCATCCGGGCCGCGAGGCGGTGCTCGCCGCGCAGGACAACGACGGCGCCCGCGTGGTGCGTCAGGTGCTCCTCGGCCCCTGTGCGCACGCCGTGCTCTTCGTCAAAAACATGGCGCACCACCTGGTCGATCTCGACTGGGATTTTCTGGAGCAGACGGCGAGCGTCCTGCTGATCCGGGATCCGGCGGAGATGCTGCCTTCGCTGGTCAACCAGGTGCCTGTGCCCACGCTGCGCGACACCGGTCTGCCGCAACAGGCGGCGCTCTTCGACCACCTTCGTCGGCTGGGTCGAGAGCCGCCCGTGCTGGAGGCCCGCCTCTTGCTGCTCGACCCGGAAGGCGTGCTCCGGCGGCTCTGCCGCGTCCTCGGCCTGGCCTTCGACGCGCGGATGTTGCGCTGGGAGGCCGGCGCGCGGCCCGAGGACGGTGTCTGGGCGCCGCACTGGTACCACAACGTCCACCGTTCCACCGGCTTTGCGCCCTACCAACCCAAGACCGCCCTGTTCCCCGAACCCCTCCGGCCGCTGCTGGCCCAGTGCCGGCCCTACTACGAGCGTCTGCTCGCGCAAGCGGTCGAAAGCGTTTGAGTGGCTCTTTTCGCTGACGGCTGACGGCTGATGGCTTTATTCCCCTTTTGACTCGAACGCCCAAGCACTCCAACACCCAAGCCCCCAGCCATGCACGTCAGCCTGCCCGATCCGCGCAACGACGACCTGCTGATCTACGTCGCCGGCGAACTGTTGCCCCGTGCCGACGCCAGGGTGTCCGTCTTCGACAGCGTGGTGCAGGGCGGCGACGCCGTCTGGGAGGGCCTCCGCGTCTACGACGGGCGTATCTTCCAGCTCGACGCCCACCTCGACCGCCTCTTCGACTCGGCCCACGCGATGGCCTTCGCCGAGGTGCCCACCCGCGAGGCCGTCAAAGAAGCGATCTTCGAGACGCTGCGGGCCAACGGCATGCGCGACGGCGTCCACATCCGCCTGACGCTCACGCGCGGCAAGAAGACCACCTCCGGCATGGATCCCCGCCTCAACCGTTTCGGCCCGACGCTCATCGTGCTGGCCGAGTGGAAGCAGCCGGTCTACGCCGAGACGGGCGTGCGGCTCATCACCTCGTCCGTGCGCCGCAACACGCCGCAGTGCATCGACTCGAAGATCCACCACAACAACCTGATCAACAACATTCTGGCGAAGATCCAGGCCAACCTGGCCGGCGTGGACGACGCCATCATGCTCGACCTCCAGGGCTTCGTCTCCGAGACCAACGCCACCAACCTCTTCCTCGTCAAGCGGGGCCGGCTCGTGACGCCGCACGCCGATAGCTGTCTGCCCGGCATCACGCGGGCGAAGGTCATCGAGATGGCGCGGGGGGCGGGCATCGAGGCCGTCGAGCGCAACGTTTCGATCACCGAAGTGCACACCGCCGACGAGGTTTTCACCACCGGCACGATGGGCGAGCTTTCGCCGGTGCTGGAGGTGGATGGGCGGCGCATCGGCGCGGGCGTCGTCGGGCCGGTGACCACGCGCCTGCGGGCGCTTTACGCCGCGCTGACGGCCACCGAGGGCGAGCCGCTGCCGTTTTGAGCGCAACAAAATCGCGGCGGGCACGAATGCCTCGGCCTCTCCCTTCCCGTTAAAGAAACAGCCTGGAGGATTCCATGAAAAGCGTCCCCATCCTGCTCGCCCTGCTGTCCGGTCTTTTGCTGACGACGACGCCTGTGGGGGCGCAAGACGCCGCTTCGGAGGAAGCGGCGATCCGCGCCGCCGTCGCCCACTACTTCCAGGGCCACGCCACGGGTGACGGCAGCCACTTCGAACAGGTGTTCCATCCGGCCTCGATGCTGTTCTGGGTGCGCGACGGCCAGTTCAACCAGCGCACCAGCGACGCCTACATCGCCGGTGCATCCGGCAAGCCCGCCGACGACGAGGCGCAGCGCCAGCGCCGCATCGTGCTCATCGACGTCACCGGCAACGCCGCCGTCGTCAAGGTCCAGCTCGATTATCCTTCGGCCCTGATCACCGACTACTTCGCGCTGCTCAAGATCGACGGCCAGTGGAAGATCGTGAACAAGATTTTCTACGTGGATCCGAAGCCGGATAGCTGACCGGCTTGCGGCGGCTATGGCGGCGCGGCAGGGCATGAGCTATCTTGCGGCTGCCCCTTCACCGGCCTCTGCTCGGACGCGCCCATGGCGAACACTCCTTCTTTCGGCCTCTCGGCCATCAGCCAGATCTCGGTGACGACGCACGACCTGGAGCGGGCCGAGGCGTTCTACCGCGACCGCCTCGGCATGCGGCATCTCTTCTCGGCGCCCGGCATGGCCTTTTTCGACTGCGACGGCGTCCGCCTGATGCTCGCCGTGCCGACCGACGAAGCCTTCGACCATCCCAGTTCGATCATCTATTTCCGGGTCGAAGACATCCAGGCGGCTTACGAGATCCTGCGCGGGCGGGGCGTGGCTTTCGAAGGTACGCCCCACGTCGTGGCCCGATTGCCCGGCCGCGACGTGTGGCTGGCCGACTTCCGGGACCTCGACGGCAACGTGTTGGCGCTGATGAGCGAAGTGCCCACGTGAGCGGCCGGGCCGGGCAGGGACGGCGCATGTTCGCAGGTTTTTCGCGGCGCGGGCGGGCGGCGCGTGCCTAACTTGGGCGGACGATCAGAAGCCACGCCATCATCGTACCGCCATGCTCAGGTTTGTAGACGCCTCGGAGGCTGCCTCGTGCATCCAATCCGGCCACCGTGTTTTTGTGCACACCGCCGCCGCCGCGCCGCAGCGGCTCGTCGAGGCCATGACGGCGCGCGCGAGCGAGGTGCGCGGCGTCGAGGTCGTGCATCTGCACACCGAGGGTGGGGCGCCCTACGCCGACCCGGCCCTGGCCGAGAGCTTTCGCACCAACTCGCTTTTCGTGGGCGCCAACGTGCGCGGCGCCGTGGCCGACGGCGAGGCCGACTACATCCCCGTCTTCCTCAGCGAAGTGCCGGCCCTGTTTCGCCGGCGGATCCTGCCGCTGGACGCGGCGCTGATCCAGGTTTCGCCGCCCGACCGGCACGGCTTCTGCTCGCTGGGCGTGTCGGTCGACGCCTCGCACGCCGCCGTCGAGGCCGCCGCGCACGTCGTTGCGCAGGTCAACCCGCACATGCCGCGCACCCACGGCGACGGCCTCCTGCACGTCGATCGGATCGACTGCGCCGTAGCCGTCGAGGACCCGTTGCCGGAGATCCCGCCGGCGCCGCTTACCGACGTAGAGCGGGCCATTGGCCGGCACTGCGCCGGGCTGGTCGAAGACGGGGCGACCCTTCAGATGGGCATCGGCGCCATCCCCGACGCCGTGCTGGCGGCGCTCGGCGGGCACCGGGACCTGGGCGTCCACACCGAGATGTTTTCCGACGGCATCATCGAGCTGGTCGAAAAGGGCGTCATCAACGGGCGTTGGAAGCGTAAGCACCCCGGCAAGGTCGTCGGCAGCTTTCTGCTGGGCACGCGGCGCCTCTACGACTTCGTCGACGACAACCCGCAGGTGGCCCTGCTCGACGCCGCCTACGTCAACGACACGCGGGTCATCCGGCAGAACCCGAAGGTGACGGCCCTCAACAGCGCCATCGAGGTGGACCTGACGGGCCAGGTCTGCGCCGATTCCATCGGCACGCGTCTCTATTCGGGGGTAGGCGGGCAGATGGATTTCATACGCGGGGCGTCGCTCTCGGAGGGCGGCAAGCCCATCATTGCGCTGCCCTCGGCCACGCGTCGCGGCGAGACGCGCATCGTGCCCTACCTGAAGGAGGGCGCCGGCGTGGTCACCACGCGCGCCCACGTCCACTACGTGGTCACCGAGCACGGCGTGGCCAACCTTTACGGCAAGAACCTGCGGCAGCGCGCCCGCGCCCTCATCGACATCGCCCATCCCGACCATCGCGAGGCGCTCGAAGAGGCGGCGCTGGCACGGTTCAAGACGCTGTAGGATGGGAATTGGGAAAGGGGAAATCGAAAAGGGTGGGGAGGGCGCTTCGCCCAACCCTTTCCCCATTCCCCTTTTCCCATACCCTTCCCAGAATTTTTCTTATATTGTGCGATAACAGGATGAAGTAAGCAGAGATTCGCGAGATTTCAAGCAGGTTGCCAGGCCAGCCGGAGCAGGCTGACCGCCCCCAGGGAGCCATGGATATCGGGCCTTCCACTTACACGCTCAACCCGCGGCAAGTCGAGCAGGCGCTCGGTATTCTGCGCAGGGAGCAGCAGGTGCTCAGGCCCTCGCCCCCGCAAGAAAAGGCCTTCAAGCTCCTCCGGTTTTTCGTCCTCGGATTCGCCATCCTTTTCGGTCTGACCTTGCTGATCGGCCTGTTGGCGCTGCTGGCGCTGCCGCTGCCGGACGACCTGGCGGGAGGGGTCCCAGCGATCCTGATCAGCGGCGGCATCCTTTTTGGCTACTTCCTGCTCATTCTCCTGATCCCCATCTCGATCATTATCGGGATCCTGTTCTTTTTCAACCTGCCGCTATTTCGTAAGCTCTGGCAGCACAGTCGGATGGCCCGCCGGCTGGGCCTCGTGACGGCGCTTCGACCGCACTGGCGGGTGGAACGTCAAAAAAAGTGGCTGCCTAACGTGCTGTTGTTCCTGGCGGGCGTCGCCGGCGTGGGGGTTGTCGGGTGGGGCCTCGTAGCGGTCCTTGGGGCCGTCATCAGCGGGGAAAACCTGCTCAGGGAGGGCCTGGAACTGTTGTTGACGTTGCTGGCGGTGATATTGGTAGGGGTAGCCCTCATCACCACCTATTTCACGCAGCGCAGCAAAGACCGCCTGGACCTCGTCGACCGGCTCCATACCTCCTTTGAAGCCTACGGATCGCCCGGCGTGCCCGGCCAGGAGCAAGGGGTAGCCGTACCGGCGGAGACGTATCAAAAGATCGCGCAGATAGAACGCGAGCAGATCTCGCGTGAGCGGGCGCAGAGCATCCTGACCGGCCTGGAAGAAGACGACAGGCCCTATTTCGTGCAGAAGAGCCACGAAGCGAGCAGGGCACAGGCAGTGCTAGAGGCCGCCACCCGGCTCCGCGTGCAGCACCGGATCGACGCGCTGACGACGGATCCGCGCCCGCCGGGGGCTGTCGAAGATCCTGGATCCGGCCTCCTGCACCTGCGCGTGCCCGACACACGGATCACCGTCTCTTTTGCGGTGGACGACGAGAAGCGCCGCATCCAGGTGCTGGCCCTTCGACCGGAACCCGACGACGCCCCTTCAAGCGCTTGACGCCGAGATTGACGCCATGGCCGCGCCTGTTCCAGACTTCCCCGTATACGCGACGTCGTATTCGAAGAACGCCAGAGCGCTCCGCGACGCGCTGCCGGAGGATCTGCGCGCCGCGCTGATCGAGGTCGAGGACGAGTTGAGCGAGAATCCGGAGAAACACCCGCTGCGCCTGGTGCCGCTCGGCGAAAATCTCTTCATCTACAAACACCCCAATCCGTCCATCGAGATCACCTACCGCGTCGACCCCGATCGCAAGATTCTCTATTTCATGCACCTGGTCGCTCCCAAGCTGGAGGTCAGCAAGCAGCTTTTCATCAGCTACAGCCACAAAGACGAGCTGTGGCTAGTCGAACTCAAGAAATGGCTCAAGCCCCTCGAACAACGCGACCTGATCTCCGTCTGGGACGATCAGCAACTCCAGGCCGGGGATCTCTGGCGGGAGGAGATCCAGAAGGCGCTCGCCTCGGCCAAGGCGGCGGTCTTGTTGATCAGCCAGGATTTCCTCGTCTCGGACTTCATCTCGAACCATGAGTTGCCCAGGTTGCTCGACGCCGCCCAGGATACGGGCCTGAGCATCTTTTGGATCGCCGTGAGCGAGAGTACCGTCGAGGACACCGAGATCGCCAGGTACCAGGCCGTCCACAAAGAACCCCCGCTCGATTGTCTCGATCCGGCGCAGCAGAAAAGGCAATTCAAGGAGATCTACAAGCGCATCAAAGAGGTGGTGGAGGCGTGATACGGAATCTGGTAAATCCGTTGTGCCTCATGCAGCGTGTGGGAGTATGGGGGTTTGGGAGGATGGGAGAAAAAAAGCCCCCACACGCCCATCCTTTTTAGGACGTACAACGAATCATCCGGATTCCGTATGATATCCGTTCTGGGAAATGCTTGTGCAAAAGCCGTGTCATCGCGACGACTGCAGGGAGGAGGGATCCCCAGCGATTCCATGGAGGCCTGGTTTTACCGACGGG
>JBFGTT010000151.1:0-7505 GCA_041565995.1 Rhodothermales bacterium | reverse complement strand
TTGCGGCAACGTAACGCTGACCTTTTCGGAGGGCGCATCATGAAGGACAACGACTGGTACGGCCTGGGCACGAGCATCCTGCTGCACCTGCTGCTGCTGCTGGCCTTCGGGTTGATGACCCTGGGCATCGCCGAGCCGGAGCCTATCGGCTACATCGAAGTCGACTTCGGGCCGGTAGCCGAAGGGCGCCCTGTGCAGCGCGCCGAAGAAACCCGCCCCGAGACGCCGGAGCCGAAGCGGCCCGAGCCGGAGCCGAAGGTCGAAGAGAAGGCCGCCCCTCCGAAAGAGGCCAAGCCCGTCAACCTGGCAAAGCAGCCCGAACGCATCGTCGATCAGGAAAAAGTCCAGACGCCCGAGACCGACAAGATCTCGCCGGTGCGGCAGGAGAATCCCGCCGTCGTCGAAAAGCCGGAGCCCAAGCCGGAGCCCAAGCCCGTCAAGCCGCTCGGCGGCGGCGCCACCGACGGCGACACGGGTGAGACGCAGGGCAGGCCGGGCACGGGGCAACAGGAGCAGAAGACGGCGCCGTTCCAGATCGAGGGCCTCAACCGTAGCACCGTCTACGCCCCGCTGCCCCTCTACGCCGAGAAAGTCAACGTCGACATCAAGGTCCGCATCACGGTCGATCCGCAGGGGCGCATCACGCAGGTCTTCCCGCTCTTGAAGGGTAACCCGT
Source organism: Rhodothermales bacterium (assembly GCA_041565995.1). Lineage (GTDB taxonomy): Bacteria > Bacteroidota > Rhodothermia > Rhodothermales > JBFGTT01 > JBFGTT01. Next base: position 6,829 of record JBFGTT010000151.1, on the reverse strand, counting down.
CGCTCGAAAAGGCCGTCCAGGAGGCGCTGCAGCGCTGGCGTTTCAACGCGCTGCCCTCCAACGTCCCGCAGGAGTCGCAGACGGGCATCATCACGTTCCGCTTCCGGCTCGAATAGCAGCGGCTCAAAAAAAGAAGCGCAGCAGCCGAAGCCGTTGCGCTTCAAGTACCAGCGGCAACCCTGCTGCCGGCCCCCACCTGCCGCAGCGGCGGGCTTCCTGACGGGAGAGATGGTCCAGGACCGCCCGCAGGTTGTGCTGGTCGTGCGCCCAGTGTACGAAAAAGGCCGCAGGTTGCGGGCGAAAATCGCGCGAGCCGTCGTTTAGGCGGGTCGTACACGCCGAATGCCTCGCCGAGCCGCCGGGCAGGCGGCGTCTGGAACATTCTTTGACGGGAAGGCTACACGGCCTGCCGGACGACGCCGGCGGACCAGGTCTGACAAAATGTCCTGGCAACTTGTGATCCGAAAGACCTATGCCGACCTACGCCTACCGTCGCGCCGACGGGACGACCTTTGAGATCGAACAGCGCATCACCGAGGACGCGCTGTCCACGTGCCCGACCACCGGCCAGCCCGTCACCCGCCTCATCACCGGCGGCGCCGGCCTCATCTTCAAAGGCAGCGGCTTTTACCTGACCGACTACGCCCGCAAGCAAGGCAGCGCCGCCAACGGCACCGCCGGCACCGAGGGCGCCGCCTCCGAAAAAAACGCCGCCTCGGAGACGAGCACCGCCTCCGACAAAGCCGACGCTGCGGGCAAAGCGGACGCCGGGGCCGCCTCGAAAAGCGAATAGCCCTCGGTCACAACGTCTCGCCCCGGCGCCAGCGGTCGAAAGCCCTTCGCCACTCCGGCTCGTAGTACAACTCCCGGCGCAACACAAACGCCTCGAACAGCCCCTCCGACTCGTAGAGCGTCCGGCGGTCGAAGACGAACGACCGGGGCGCGTCCCGGTCGTCGTAGCTGTAGTACCACACTTCGCGGTCCACGAGGCGGTCGGCGTAGAGGGGGCTGCCGAAGAGGATGAAGATCATGCCCCGGTCGGTCTTCCAGCCTTCTTTGTAGGTCGTGTAGCGCAGGTTGGCCTCTTCGACGCGCGCGTAGTAGTGCCGGAGCAGGTTGGCGGCCAGGTTGCGGTTGGCCACGAGCGTCCCCCAGAAGGCGTCGAAACGGCGTTTTTTCTCCTCCGGCGTGGCGGCCCCGCGCAGGTTTTCGAGTTCGCCCCGGTGGGCGATGTAGCCCAGCGCCTCGATCATCTCGTCCAGCAGGGTGATCTTCGGGAAGTCGGCGCTGCGCACGGCGAAGTCGCGTCTGCGGAGCAGCGCAGGGGCCTCGTCGCCGGCGCGGGCGGCCTCTTCGACGACGACCTCGACGCGGTAGATGCCCTGCTCCAGGCCCGGCAGGTCGAACGCGATGACGATCTCCGGGTCGAGGTCTTGCAGCCGCCGGCGGTTGACTTGCAGCGTGTCGGCCTCGTCGTAGCGTACCAGGCCGAAGAACGGCGCGATGGTGTAGAAGTAGGGCGGGCGGGCGGCGGTGGTGTCGCTGGGGAAGCGCAGCAGGCGCATCGTAACCAGCAGGTCGCCCAGGCGCTCGGCGTTGAAAAGATCGACGGCGGTGCGGAGGGAGTCCAGGCCGGCGGGTACGTGCAGCGAGAGCACCGGCGCGAAGGGCGCTCCCCGAGGCCGGCCTTCCAGGAGAATCTCGCTCAAGACGGGCCGCGTTGCCTCCGCCGCGACGACCTCGACGCGCTGGCTGCGGCGGGCCTGGTGCTTGCTCTGCGCGTCGGTCAGCACCACTTCCAGGACGTACGTGCCGGGATCGACGACCAGCCTTTTCTGCTTGATGTGCGGCGCGAAGCCCTGCGTGGACTCGTAGTCGGGCGCCCGCGCCGTATCGACGTCGGCGTATTCGGCCAGGAGCGTCTTGCCCTTGCCGTCGAGCAGGCGGAAGAGGGTTTCGAAACGAGCCGCGTAGGCGCCCTCGCGGGGGAGGAAGACGAGCGACGCGAACGGCACGCCCAGGTAGCAGTCGATGCCGGGCTGCCCGCCTTGGAGCGTCGGCGAGGCGACCAGGTCGAAGTTGGGCACGCCCGGCTCGTAGACGAGGGTGCGCCCGGCGTAGGGGGCGTCGAGGCCCGCCGTGCCCGCACAGCCGGCCCCGCCCAGGCCCGACAGCCCGGCTCCGAGCACGAAGGCGACGAGCCAGCGACGGATACGCATGGCGGTTGGAGGTCTGCTGTGTCGACGACGGACGACAGACTATCTTACACGTCGTCGTTCGTCCCGTCAGCCTGCGGCCTGCCCGACGGCCTGCGCCGCGCGGACGATGGCGGCGAAGTCGGGGGCTTTGAGGCTGGCCCCGCCGATGAGGCCGCCGTCGACGTCCTGCTGGTCGAGCAGATCTGCCGCGTTGGCGGGCTTCATGCTGCCGCCGTAGAGCAACAGCACGCCGCCGCCGACGTCCTCGCCGAGCCGCTGGCGCAGCAGTTTGCGGAGGAAGGCGTGCATCTGCTGCGCCTGTTCGGGCGTGGCCGTCTCGCCCGTGCCGATGGCCCACACCGGCTCGTAGGCGATGACGAGGCCGGCGGGGTCGTCCAGCGTCACGCCGGCCAGCGCCCCCTCGACCTGCCGCTCGACGACGGCGCGCTCGCGGCCCGCCCGGCGTTCGTCCAGCGTCTCGCCAACGCACAGGATCGGGATCAGCGCGTTGGCGAGGGCCTGCTGTAGCTTGGCGTTGACCGAGGCGTCGGTCTCGCCGAAATACTGGCGGCGTTCGGAGTGTCCGAGGATCACGTAGTCGCACCCGACCGAGCGCAGCATCGGCGCGGAGACTTCGCCGGTGAAGGCGCCGGCGTCGGCGTGGTGCATGTTCTGCGCGCCGAGCCGGATGGCCGAGCCGCGCAGGGCGCCGAAGACGGCGTCGAGGCTGATGAACGGGGGGCAGACGGCCACCTGCACCGCGCCCGCCTCGCCGACGGCCGCCACCACGTCTTCGGCCAGGCGGGTGGCGGCGGCCAGGTCCGTGTTCATTTTCCAGTTTCCGGCGATCAGCATAGGCTCTGTGTTGGGCAGTTTCTGCGTTGACGATTTCCTCGCCCCCACGCTCTCTCGTCTCCGTCCTCAGCCGGCTCTGTCGAGCAGCGCCAGCGCGTCGCGTTGCAGCGCCGGCAGCGAACTGCCGACGTACTTGCCGGAGAGCTTCCCGGCGGGGTCGATGAGGTAGCGTGTGGGCAGGACGTTGACGTTGTAGCGCCGCGCCAGCTCGCCCTGGATGCCGCCGGGGGCGATGACGCGCACGCCGGGGAAGTCGCGGCCTTCGAGGAAGGCTTCGTTGAGCAGCGTGTCCGGCTCCACCGAGACCGAAATCAGGCGGAAGGGCTTGCCGGCGGCGGCGTCGAAGAGGGCCTTTCGCTGGTCGAGGTCGCGCCGAAAGGCGGTGTTTTGCGGGGCGTAGAATTCGAGCACGACGACCTGGCCGCGCAGGCTGTCGAGCGAGACGGCGGCGCCGTCGTCGGTGCGGACGGAGAAGGCGGGGGCGTCCATGCCCGGCATCAGGTTTTCGAGGTCGTAGACGGCGCGCTCGGCCCAGGCGACCCATTCGGTGCCGGGATACGTCGTCGTGATGGCGCGGGCGGCGGCCAGGGCCTGCTCCGGCTGCCCGCTGTCGACGTAGGCCAGCACGAGTTCCGCCTGCAACGACGGGCGCTGTTCGCTCGGGGCGCGGGCCAGGAAGTCGCGCACGAGCGCCACGCCGGCTTCGGGGCCGTCGAGGCGGGCTTTGGCCTGCCGCGCCACGCGGGCCACGGCGCCGAAGCTGGGGTTCGCCGGGTCGATGTCGAGCGCCCAGGCCACGGCGAGCGAGTCGTCCCATCCGCCGAGCATCATCACGGCCTCGGCGGCGGAGAGGTCGGCGCCGACGGTGTTGGGAAAGGTCTCGCGCATGCTCCAGAGGATGCGGCTGGTCTGAAAGATGCTTTTGCGGACGGCGGATTCGTCGTAGGTGCTGTCTTGCAGCACCGCCACCAGGTTGTTGTTGTGCTGGGCCTTGGTGTTTTTGAAGGCGGCCCAGGCGCCGTTCTCCTCCGAGAAGATGCGCAAGGGGCGGTTGCCCACGGGAAAGGTGGCGCGCACGGTGGCCGAGTCGCCCTCGGCCACGGCCAACTCGTCCATCTTGAGCAGCGTGCCCCGGCGGCTGATGATCAGCGGGTAGACGCCGCGTTCGGGCGCCGTCACGTCCATCCGGAAGGCGCCCAGGCTGTCGGTGACGGCGTAGCCGAGCGTATCGACGCCGGTGCCTGCGTTGAGGGCCACGAGGATCTCGAAGCCCCGGTAGTCGGCGACGGAATCGATCTCGGCGTGGACGCTCAGATGGCCCTGGAGGTGGCTGTGGACGGGCTGGCCCTGGGCCACGCCGCAGGCGAGCAGCAGCGCCAGCGCGCCGCACGCCCGGCGGCGACCGTGTTTAATCGAGCGATTCATCGCGTTCTGCACAGTGCGGCTTGGGGAGGGGACGTATGGACGAGCGGACGTATGGACGAGAGTACGAAGTCATCGTCGATCCGTCGTCGCGTTGGTTCATCGGTCAGGCGCCGTTGCGGAGGGCGTCGAGGCGCTTTTGGAGTAGCGCGCGCACGCGTCGGGGGTCGGGCGAGCCGTCGAAGTTGCGCATCACCTGGCCGATGAAAAAGCCCAGGAGGCCCTGCTTGCCGCCGAGGTAGACCTGCACCTGGTCGGCGTGTTCTTGCAGGACTTTCTCGACCACCGGGAGCAGCGCGCCCTCGTCCGAGACCTGGAGCAGGTTGTGCGCCTCGGCGATGGCTTCGGGCGGGCGCTCGTCTTTGAGCATCGCGTTGAAAAGGTCCAGCGCGCCGGTCGAGCTAATCTGGTCTTCGAGCCGGAGGAAGACCAGCGCGGCGAGGCGGTCGGGGTCGATGGGGGCGTCTTCGATGCCGATGGCGTGTTCGTTGAGCACGCGCAGCACGTCGGTCATGACGAAGTTGGAGACGGCTTTGGCCTGCGCGCGCGTGTCGCCGCCGCGCGTGCGCCGGTAGAGCGCCGCCAGCGCAGCCTCGAAGTAGTCGGCCACGCCGCGTTCTTCGGTGAGCAGGGCGGCGTCGTAGACGGGCAGGCCCAGCTCGTCGACGAAGCGGCGGCGGCGGGCCTCCGGCAGTTCGGGCAGCGCCGCGCGGACCTCGTCGAGCATCGCCTCCGAGACGACCACCTGCGGCAGGTCGGGGTCGGGGAAGTAGCGATAGTCGTGGGCCATCTCCTTCGAGCGCATCGGGCGCGTCTCCTGGCGGGCGGCGTCCCAGAGCAGCGTCTGGTGCACCACCTGGCCGCCGCTTTCGATCAGGTGGATCTGCCGGAGGATCTCGTAGTCGATGGCGCGCTCGACGTTGCGGAACGAGTTCATGTTTTTGATCTCGGTCTTGGTGCCCAGCGTGGTCTGTCCGCGCCGGCGGACGGAGACGTTGGCGTCGCAGCGGAGCGAGCCTTCCTCCATGTTGCCGTCGCAGATGCCGAGGTAGCGCACCAGCTGGCGGATCTTCTGCACGTAGAGATAGGCCTCGCGCGCCGAGCGCAGGTCCGGTTCCGAGACGATCTCGATGAGGGGCACGCCGCATCGGTTGTAGTCGAGCAGCGTGTCGGCGGGGTCCTGGTCGTGGAGGCTCTTGCCGGCGTCCTCCTCCATGTGGATGCGCGTGATGCCGATGCGCCGGGCGCCGTCTTCGTTTGCTTCGTCGAGGAGGATTTCGACGTAGCCGCCGGCGCAGATGGGCGTCTCGAACTGCGAGATCTGGTAGCCCTTGGGCAGGTCCGGGTAGAAGTAGTGCTTGCGCGCGAAGACCGAGCGCGGCGCGACGTGGCAATGCGTGGCCAGCCCCATGCGCAACGTGTAGGCGACGACCTGCGCGTTCAAGACCGGCAACGTGCCCGGATGCCCCAGGCTGATGGGATCGACGTGGGCGTTGGGCGCGGCCCCGAAGGCGGCGGATTCGGGGCTGAACGCCTTCGCCTGCGTCCGGAGCTGGCAATGGACTTCGAGGCCGATCACCGGCTCGTATCGGTCGTGCACCATCACGCGCTTCGTCTTCTGGCTGTTGGGTATGGCCGCGCCGCCGGGCGTATACTGCTTGAAGCCGCCGGCGTCCGGGAGGTACTGAACGTGCCGCTCTGGCCGAGGTTCTTGCCCCGCCCGGCTTTCTCGACCCGCCGTAACGTACCCGCCTTTTGTGACGACCATGCTCCGTCCAGGCCGCCTATTTCTGATCGCCACGCTGCTGGTCATCGGCTGCGAAGTGACCGACAGCCTCTCGACCGAGGTCGACTTCGGCGACCCGTACACCATCGCCGCCGAGGACGCGCCGCCCGTCGTGCCGCCTCGCCTCGACGCCGAGGGGTTGCACGTGAGCGTCCGCTACAGCGGCGGCTGCAAGACCCACCTTTTCCTGGTCCAATTCCTGAGCCGGGGCGACACCACCGAGATCTGGCTCCACCACGACGCCAACGGCGACCGGTGCGAGGCGCTGCTGACCAACACGCTGACGCTGAAGGTGCCCGTGCGCGTGCTCGACACCGAAAACGTCGTCCTGCTCTCGCCCGACGGCGCCTCCTTCAAGCTGCGCTAATGAATTTTGCCGATCGACGTCGGTAACCGAGGAATACGGTTGCTCCTCAAGGCGCTCCCTTTCCGTTGTTCCGGTCAAAATTCATCTTAACCCTCATCCCGCCGCCACCTCGAACTTTTCCAGGATCTCGGCGGTGTGGCCGGTGACGTTGGGACGTTTGAAGACGTGGCGGACGACGCCGTCCTCGTCGATCAGGAAGGT
>JBFGTT010000150.1:0-7521 GCA_041565995.1 Rhodothermales bacterium | reverse complement strand
CGACGACCTGGTGGGCACCTACTCCTCCGGCATGAAGCAGCGCGTCAAGTATGCCGCCGCGCTGCTGGCCCAGCCGCCGCTGCTGCTGCTCGACGAGCCGGCGGCCAACCTCGACGCCGCCGGCCTGGCGATGGTCGAGCGGGTGACGGCCTCCCAGCGTGCGGCGGGCGGCCTGCTCGTCATCGCCACCAACGTCGCCGCCGAAGCCGAAAAGTGCGACGCCGTGATCCGGATTGAGGATTTTGTTTGAGATTACAGCTTTCAGCGGTTTCAGCGGTCAGCTAAAAGAGCTGAAAGCTGACGGCTGAACGCTGAAAGTCGCCCTCAACTCCGTGCCAGGGCCAGCGTGGCGGCGTGGACCGAGGCGGCGCCGGCGTGCTTGAGGGCTTCGGCGGCGGCGGCCAGCGTGGCGCCCGTCGTCAGCACGTCGTCGACGAGCAGCAGGCGGCGGGTGGCGACGGCCTCCGGCGCGGCCACGGCGAAGGCGCCGGCGACGTTCTGCCAGCGGCGCTCGCGCGAGAGGTGCGTTTGCGTGCGCGTGGCGCGTCGCCGCCCCAGCAGCGCTTCGGAGACCGGCGTCGCCAGTGCTTCGCCTACGCCGCGCGCCAGCAGGGCGCTCTGGTTGTAGCCCCGTTCGTAGATCCGGGCGCGGTGGAGCGGGATGGGCAGTACCAGGTCGGGTGGCGGGCCGCCGGCCTCGCGGAAGGCCGCGCCGAGGAGCCGTCCGAGGGCCAGCCCGTAGCGGGGGCGGTTGCCGTACTTGAGCCGGTGCTGCACGCGCTGCACCGCGCCGCCGGCGTCGAAGAGCCAGAGGGCGAAGGCGCCGTCGAGGGCGGTGTGGGCTGCGGGCAGGCGGTCCAGTTGGGCCGTGAGGTGGTCGGGATCGACCCGTTCGAGGCGATGCAGGCAGCGGTGGCACAGCGGCGCCCCGGCGTCGGGCAGCGGCGCGCCGCAGCCGAGGCAGCGGGGCGGGTAGACCAGGCGCAGCAGCGCCTCCCACGCGGGCTGCACCGCGCGGGTCAGGGGCGAAGGCGTGCGTGCTGGCTCGTGCCCGGCGTCCATTGCGAGATTCGTGTGAAGGTGCGTTTTTGCAAACAAAGTTCGATTTCCGGCGCCTTCATCCTAATCCGAAAAATTGTATTATGAAACCCATTCCGGAAATCGTTACGGCGCACGCAACCAAAAAGAGGATTGCCTGATGGGTCGGAAGCGCAAGGGTATGGTGATCAAGAATACGAACGACAAGCCGGTGGAGATTGTGCTCGCGAGCCGCAAGATCGTGCTGTATCCGGGCGACGAGCGTCCCATCACCTCCGAGGAGGTGAAGGATCCCTTGCTGCGCGAGAGCCTTCAGGTGCGCGCCATCTCCATCGTCCGCCCCACCACCGACGACGAAGAGGCGGCGGTGCGGCGCTTGCTCGAAGAACGCAACGTGGAGGACTAGCCGCGGCTTTTGCTCTCCGACTTTCGATGTCCGCTATGAACGTCCTCGCGCTCGAACCCTGGTACGGCGGCTCGCACCGCAACTTTCTCGACGGGCTGGCCGCCCACAGCACGCACACGTTCCAGCGCATCACGATGACGGCGCGCTTCTGGAAGTGGCGCATGCACGGCGGCGCCGTCACGATGGCGCGCAAGGCCCTGCAAGCTCTCGACGAAGGCTTCCGCCCGGACGTGATCTTCGCCACCGACATGGTCAACCTGCCGGCCTTCCTGGCTCTGACGCGCCCGCAGCTCTCCGACGTGCCGGTGGTGCTCTACTTCCACGAAAACCAGCTCACCTATCCGCTTCCCGAGGGCACCGAGCGCGACTACACCTACGCCTACGTCAACTACCTCTCGTGCCTGGCCGCCGACCGCGTCGTCTTCAACTCGCAGTTCCACTACGACGAGTTCATGCAGGCCCTCCCGGTGCTCCTGCGTGCCTTTCCGGACTACACGCACCTGCACACCGTCCAGGAGATCCGCCACAAGAGCGCCGTGCTGCACCTGGGCATGGACCTGCAAGCCCACGACCAGTACGGCGCCGACTACGAGGGGCACGACTGGGGGCCGGTCATGAAGCCGCCCATCGTGCTGTGGAACCAGCGCTGGGAGTACGACAAGAACCCGGAAGCCTTCTTCCGCCTGATGAACCGCCTCGACGACGCCGGCTGCCGGTTCCGGCTGATCCTGGCCGGGCAGCACTTCGAAGAGCAGCCTCACGAGTTCGAGCGGGCCTTCGAACGCTACGCCGAGCGCATCCTGCACTACGGCTACGCCGAGGATTTCCAGGAGTACAGCCGCCTTTTGCACCGCGCCGACCTGGTCGTCTCGACGGCTCGCCACGAGTTCTTCGGCATCGCTGTGATGGAGGCCGTCTACTGCGGCTGCCACCCGCTACTGCCCAACCGCCTGAGCTATCCCGAACTCATCCCCTCCTCGCTGCACCAGCCGTTGCTGCACGCGCCGGTGCTCTACGAGGACGACGAGGCGCTCTTCCGCATCCTCTTCGAGATCCTCAAGGGCAACGAGCGCCCGCTGCCGCCCTCGACGCTCCGCAGCATCCTCGAACACCTCGACTGGCCGCAGCACGTGGCCCGCTACGACGCGATGCTCGAAGCCGTCGCCGCCGCGCGGGCGGTGACGGCGTAGGGCCGCCGTGCGCTTGCGGCGACGGGCGCGTCCGTTTACCCTTGCCCTGCCGCCCGCGCCGGGGTATCGTGAGCGCACGGCTCCCCCGGCTCAACGCGACATCCTCATGCGCGGCTTCCTCTGGCTGACCTTGTTGCTGCTGCTGCCCGGCGCGGCGCACGCGCAGGCGGCACGCATCCTGCTCGACGGCCTGCCCGAGGACTGGCAGGCGCTGACGCCGGCCCACGCCGACCCATCGGGGGACGCCCCGGCCGGCGCGGTGGACTTCGGGCGGCTCTGGATGGCCCACGACGAGCAGTTCTTCTTCCTCCGCTTCGAACTCGGCGCGGAGGTGCTCCTCCAGGAGTTCAACGAGATCGTCCTGTATCTCGACACCGACGACGACCCGGCCACCGGGCAGGCGGCGCACGGCATCGGCGCAGAGCTAAGGTGGGCCTTCGGGCAGCGGGAGGGCGTTTTCACGGCGGGGGGTGTTTCGCAGGACGTCGCGCACAGCGCCCTGGGCCTCGTCACGGCTCCGACGGTCTCGTCCACGGTCTTCGAGGTCGCCCTGGCGCGCGACGCGTTGCCGGACGGGCAGACGCCGCTGCTGCCCGGCGCGCGGCTCCGCCTGGTCCTCGAAGACGCCGCCGCCGGCGACCGGCTGCCCGACGCGCCCGGCGGCGTCGCGTTTGCCTTCGACGACGCTGCGGTGCTGCCGCCGCTGCCGCTGATCGCGCTCGGCAGGCAGGCCGAGGGCGACGTTCGGATCCTCACCTACAACGTCGAGCGCGACGCGCTCTTCGACGCGGCGCGGCAGCCGGCCTTCGTGCGCCTCCTGCGCGCCGTGGCGCCGGACGTGATCGGCTTTCAGGAGATCCTTGCGCACAGCGCGGAGCAGACGGCGGCGGTGGTGGCCGGGGCCTTGCCGCTGCCGCCGGGCCAGACCTGGCACGCGGCGCGTCTGGGGCTGGACCTCGTCGTCGTCAGCCGCTTCCCCATCCGGCGCAGCTTCGCCATCGACGACGCCGGGCAGGGCCGGGGCAGCGCCGCCTTCCTGCTCGACGTGCAGGCGGCCTGGGGCCGGGACCTGCTGCTGCTGGTGGCCCACCCGCCCTGCTGCCGCAACGACGAGGCCCGGCAGCTCGAACTCGACGCCCTGATGGCCTTCGTCCGCGACGCCAGGGCCGCCGGCGGCGTGCTCGACCTCCCCGCCGAGACGCCCCTCGTGATCGTCGGCGACATGAACCTGGTCGGGGCGGTGGCGCAACTGAACACCCTGCTCCACGGCGCGATTGTCAACACCGGGCGCTTCGGCCCGTCGTTCGATCCGGACTGGGACGGCACCGCCCTGGCCGACCTGATGCCGCGCAGCGTCGCCCTCCCGATGACCTTCACCTGGTATCGTCAGAGCAGCGCCTTCCATCCAGGCCGGCTCGACTTCATCGTCTACACCGACAGCGTGCTCGAACCCGGCAACCGGTTCGTCCTCTTCACCCCGGCCATGCCGCCGGACGCCCTCGCCGCCTACGGCCTGCAGCCCGGCGACGCCACCTTTGCCTCCGACCACCTGCCCCTCGTGGGCGACTTCCGCCTCGCCGGCGCCACGGGCACCGCCGCCGAAGCGCCCGGTGCTGCCGGGGCCGCCCTCGGCGTGCAGGGTTATCCGAATCCGTTCCGCGCCGGGGCCACCCTGCGTTTCGTCCTGCCCGAAGCGTCGCGCGTGGGGGTGCGGGTCTACGACGCGCGCGGGCGTGCCGTCCGCGTCCTCGCCGAGGGTTTCTTGCCGGCGGGCGAGCACCGGCTGGCGTGGGACGGACGAGACGCGTGGGGGGTGGCGGTGGCGCCGGGGCGGTATTTCTGCCGCATCGAGACGGGTGGGGCGGCGCAGACGCGCGCGCTCGTGCGCCTCCGGTGACGCGCGGCTCAGGGCGTAAAATCGCGTCCGAACCAGATTTCGAAGGTGCCGGGCTTGACCGAGGTGCCGTAGCGGGCGCTCAGGTCTTGCAGCTTCAGGTCCACCCCGTGCCTGGCGGCCACCTTCCGGATTTGTGCGGCCCATCGCGCGTCCTCTTTACGGAAGAAGCGCAGTTCGGACGCCGACGGTCCTTTGGCCACCTTTTCGATGCCCGGCACGATGAGTCTGGTTTCTTTTTGGAGGGCTTCCTGGACCCTTTGCGCGCGCGGTCGTTGGTCCTCGTTGAGGATGTGCAGGTAGACGCGCGGGATGTTGCGGTCGGCCTGGTACTGGTCGATGGCCTGATCCCTTGTTTGTTCGGCCCTCTGCCGGTTTATCTTCTCCAGCTCGGCGAAGTACGCCTGCTTCAGGGCTTCGAGCGAGTCGATCTCTGCGTGGATTCTGATCAGGTCGGCCTGGTTGATGATCAGGTCTTCCCGGGCGTCTGCCAGCGAGTCGTTGACGACGGCGAGCGCTTTCTGCGCGCTGAGGACCCGGCTGCTGGTGAACCAGATGAGCAACGCCGCGACCGCGACCGGGATGAGCGTGAAGACGCCGATCCGGCGGCGCAGCCGGGCCTCTTCGGAGCGCAGTTGCGCGGTGATCGGGTCGATGTCGCTCTTGTGCTCCATGGCGCCGCGCATCAGGTGGCGAGTTGATGGTCGAGGAAACGCCGCACGGCCACCAGCGCGTCGGTGGCCGGCGGCGTCCGCTGCAAGGCCATTTCGTAGCTGTCGAGCACGACCTTTTTCTTGCGCGTGCTGAACACCGTCGTCAGCGGAAAAACCGTGATGGCGCTGATGAGTGTGCCTCCGATGCCGAGGACCGGCTCTCCCACGATGAGGGCGCCTACGACGAGGATGATCAGCCCGACGGTGAAGAGCGCGCTGCCGGCGAGGGAATAGAATCGGATCTGGGATCCCAGTTCAGCCGTCATCCGGCCGAGGCAGTCCCGGTAGAAGGCCAGCTGCGCCGGGTTCGCAGCCGGCTCCACGGATCGGGTCTCGTCGCTCTGGTCGTCGTCGCGGTCGAGGGTATTAGCTACGGCCACGCTGACGGCTCTGGCCAGGTCGTCGGGGGTGCTGAAGAAGGCCAGCGTGTGGTTGAGCCGTAGGGAGGCGCGGAGGGTGTCGATGGCTTTGCTCTCGGTGTCCATGAGCGTGCGCGGCCACGGGGCGTCTTCCTTGAGCATAAAGATCAGGCGAGGCTTCTCGGTCCGGTCGGCTTCACGGTATTCGAGTTCCGTGATGGATTTTTCCTTTCCGGGCGGGATGAAGCCGTAGCGCCAGGCAAAGACGCCGACGTAGAGGTCGCAGGAGGCAACGTCGGCCAGGCACTTGTCGAGCGGGCGCTCGTCGGTCGCGCCGTAATCTTCCATCGAGATCACGTCGTGGCGCATCTGGCGCAGGACGCCATAGACGGCCTGCCGGTGTTCGATCAGGTCGGCGTAGGTCGAAGAGAGATAAATCCTGGCCATAGGGACCACCGCTCAAGCGCCTGCTGTGCGCCGCTGACGCGCAGGCATCCGGAAGGGAGGAAGCACTAACGAAGCCCTCAACGGTTAGACGGCAATGATACGAAACGGTTCGGGTGCATGCAGGACGTGCCCGGTGCGGCGCCCGTCGTGTTATGCGGATGGCGTCAGGGGGCGGGTTGGAGCAGGCGCACCGGCAGCGTCCGGCTCCGGCCATCGGTTTCGAGGCGGACGAAGTAGGCGCCGGCGGCCAGGCGGCGCCCGGCGTCGTCGCGGCCGTTCCAGGCGGCGCGGTGCTCGCCGGGGGCGTGGAGGCCCTCGCGCAGGGTACGCACGCGGCGGCCCAGCACGTCGTAGACGGCCAGGCTGACGGCGGCGGGGGCTTCCAGGCGGAAGGGGATCGTCGTCTGCCCGGCGAACGGGTTGGGATAGGCGGGTCGCAGCGCGAAGGCCGGCGGCGGAGCGGGCGGCTCGGCGTGCGTGGAGACGGGGTCGTTGGCGAAGAGAAAGAGTTCGTCGGAGAGTTCGTCGATGCCCGTCAGGTCGAGCGCGCCGTCGTTGTCGCGGTCGTGGAGGACGGCGCAGGAGCCGGCGCGCTCGGCGGGCAGCGTGCGGGGGGTGCCGAAGCCGCCGTCGCCGTCGTTCTCGAAGATCGTCCAGGTGGCGCTGCCGAAGTTGCTGGTGACCAGGTCGAGGTCGCCGTCGCCGTCGAGGTCGCCCAGGTCGATAGCCAGGGCGAAGGCGCCGGTGGGGTAGGTGACGGGGTCGGAGAGCGCGCCCCGGCCGTCGCCCAGGAGGACCGAGGCGTTGTCGGATTCTGCATTGGCCGAGACCACGTCCGTGTGCCCGTCGCCGTCTACGTCTCCGGTGGCGAGCATCCAGGGGGTGCCGCCCGCCGGGACCTTCGTGTGGACGTGGAGGCCGCCCTGTCCGTCGGCCAGCAGCAGGATGATCTCGCGGCTTTCGAGGGCGCCCACGAAGAGGTCGAGGAGGCCGTCTTCGTTGGCGTCGGCGACGGCGGCGGCGGTCTCGCCGATGCCGCCGGGGTCGAAGACGCGGCTGAGGGAGAAGGTGCCGTCGCCCTGGTTTAGCAGCAGCGAGACGGTGCCGGCGTCGCGGCTGGCGGTGGCGAGGTCGGGGAAGCCGTCGCCGTCGAGGTCGAGCACGGCGAGGCCGCGCACGCCTTGCTCGGTGGCGTAGTTGTCCGGCCCGATGAGGCCGCCCTGGCCGTCGCCCAGGAACACGTGGAGCCAGGCGTTGCGGCTGCTGCCGACGGCGAAGTCGAGGTGGCCGTCGAGGTTGAAGTCGGCGCCTTCGTTGGTGCTGGGCCGGTCGCCGTTGGGGAGGGCGTAGGCGCGGAAGCTCCCGAAGGCGCCTTCGCCGTCGTTCATGAAGACCCGCACGTCGTTGACGCGCTCGTTGGGCACGGCGAAGTCGGTGTAGCCGTCGCCGTCGAGGTCGCCGGCGTAGGCGCCGT
>JBFGTT010000149.1:0-7558 GCA_041565995.1 Rhodothermales bacterium | reverse complement strand
CTCGCGTTCCCCCCCAAAAAGCTCCGTAGGAGCGTCCTTAAAACAACAGGTCGTCCCGGAGCCTGCCCCTGCGCAGGCAGGGGGGACTTGGTAGACACGCCCGGCTAGGCCTGCTCAAGCTCCAGCACCAGCCCGTCGGCGTCGCGGAGGAAGAGGCAGGCGTTGACTTCCTGGTAGGGATAGGCGGCGGCGTCGAGGCGGGCGCGGAGGGCGTGCCAGGCGCTCTCGGGCAGCCGGAAGCCGAGGTGATGGAGGCCGCCGCGCCCCGGAACGGTGGGGTGGGCCAGTTCGGTCATCTCGATGATTTCGAGCACGGCGCGCGCGTCGGCGTCGTGCAGCATGGCCCGCCGGCGGCCCCTGCGGATGGGATCGGGCTCGACGACGTGCAGCGACAGGCCCAGCACGCCGGTGTAAAAGGCGACGGCGCGCTCGAGGTCGGTGGTCATGACGGCGGCGTGATCGAGCCGCATCAGGGGGGCGTGCTTGCGTACGGGGCGGGCCATGACGGGTCAGGAAGCTAGGCGTTCTCCGGATGGAACCGTGCGGCGTCGATGCCGAGGCGTTTCATCTTTTTGTAGAGGCCCTGACGCGTCAGGCCGAGGGCGTTGGCTGAGGCCGTCACCTGCCCGTCGTGTTCGGCCAGCACGCGCTCGATGAGGGCCTTTTCGGTGTCGGCCAGCACGCGGTCGAGGTCGCGGTCGGCGGAGCGGGCCGCCGGCGGCAGGTCGGCGGCGGAGCCCCGCGCCCCGGCGATGGCCGGCGAGAGGTCCTTCACGTCGATCAGCGGGGCCGGCTCGTTGCGGAGGGGCACGAGGGCGCGCTCGATCTCGTTGCGCAGCTGCCGCACGTTGCCCGGCCAGTCGTAGCGCAGCAGCGCGTCGAGGGCGCGGTGCGTGAGCGTCGGCAGGGGGGTGCCCGACGGGCGCAGCGCGTCGAGGAAGTGCCGGGCCAGCAGGGGGATCTCCTCGCGGCGCTCTCGCAGCGGCGGTACGTGCAGCGAGATCACGTGGAGCCGGTCGTAGAGGTCTTCGGCGAAGCGGCCTTCCCGGATCAACGCCTTGAGATCCCGGCTCGTGGCCGCCACGACGCGCACGTTGAGGCGCACCGGCTCGCGCGCGCCGGCGGGCAGGACGGCGCCTTCGTGCAGAAAGCGCAGCAGCCGGCGCTGCATCTCCGGCGGCAGGTCGCCCACTTCGTCGAAGAAGAGGGTGCCGCCGTCGGCGGCGTGCAGGGCGCCGACGGGGCCGGTCTCGCCTCCGAAGAGCGCCCGTTCGAGGAGCGTCTCGGCCATGCCGGCGGCGTCGAACCGGACGAAGGGGGCGTCGTGCCGTTCGCTCAGGGCGTGCAGGGCGCGGGCGAGGCAGTGCTTGCCGGCGCCGCGCTCGCCGGTGAGGAGCACCGGGCTGCGGCTGGCGCGGATGCGGAGCATCTGCCGGGCCAGTTCGCGCATGGCAGGGCTGGCGTAGACGACGTCCTTGAGGGGGATCTCGGCGTCGCTGCCGTCGGGTTCGTCGAGGCGTTCGGCGCGCAGCAGGGCGTGGTCGAGGGCGAGGGCGGCCACCGGCATCCACGGCTTGATGCGTGCGTGGGCGGCCTGCCAGGCGGGGTCGTCGGTGCGGTCGAGGGCGACGCCGAAGAAGAAGGCGGGTCCGGGATGGCCGCGCAGGCGCAGCCACAGGATGCCGTCGGCGAAGAGTTGGGCGCTGCACGGCTCGGCCAGGCGGGGCGGCGGGGCCGGGGCGTCGCCGTGCGCGCGTACCTGCATCCAGGGCCGGCCTTCGTCGCAGCGGTAGAGGCCCAGCCAGCGGTCGGGCAGCAGCCGTTGGGCGGCTTTGAGCCAGGTCTCGGCCACCAGATCCACCGAGAAGGAGGCGCGCGCCAGCGCCGCGCCGATGTCGGGTGCGGCGTCGTCGGGGGCGGGTGCGGCGGTGGCGGGCCAGGCGTCGAGGAGGGCCTGGGCGGCGTCGCGGTCGGGGTGGGCTTCCAGGCGTTCGAACGTGGCGTGGGCGGCTTCGAGCCAGGCGCGCGCGGCGTCGGGATGCAGGGTGCGGTCGAGCGCGGCCAGGTGGACTTGCAGCTGCGCGACCCGGTAGACGTCGCCGACGAGCGTGTAGGCCGCGCGGGCCTGGTCGTAGTAGGAGCGTGCTTCCTCCGGGGATTCTTCGGCGAGGGCCAGTTCGCCCAGCACCGAGAGGCGCAGCGCCGCCACCGGCAAGACGCTGAAAAAGTCGCTGAAGGGTTGCGTCGCGGCGAGGTAGCGGCGGGCGGCGTCCGGGTCGCCCTGCGCCAGGGCGATGCGGGCCAGGCAGAGCAGGGCGCGCAACCGCCGGTCTGCCTGTCCGGCCTCGCGGGCGACGGCGCGTTCGGCGTGGGTGCGTGCTTCCTCCCACCGGTGTTGGCGTTCCCGCAGGGCGCTCCAGGCCAGCGCCGCCTCGGAGGCCGGCAGGCGGTGCGGCAGGCGGCGCAGACGGGCGTCGAGGTCGATCAGGCGGGCTTCGGCTTCGTCGAAGCGGC
This sequence comes from Rhodothermales bacterium, assembly GCA_041565995.1. GTDB lineage: Bacteria > Bacteroidota > Rhodothermia > Rhodothermales > JBFGTT01 > JBFGTT01. The sequence continues at coordinate 5,044 of JBFGTT010000149.1, read as the reverse complement.
CCTGCGCCACGTCCAGCCAGGCGCGTTGGGGCAGGAGGGAGGCCGCCGTCAGGTCGTCTGGGGTTTCGAGGGCGGCGTCGAGGCGACGCCGGGCGGCGGGCCAGGCGCCGCTGCGAAACTCGGCGCGGAGGCGCGCCCGCAAGGTTGTCGCCAGCCAGTAGTCCGGCCCGGCGGCGGCGCGGTTCAGCAGCACCTCGGCCCGAACCGCCGCCTCGACGATGGCCGAGGGCGGGCGTCCGAGGTCGGCGTAGAGCGCGGCCTGGTAGGCGTGCGCGCGGCCCTGCGCAAACGGGTCGTCGGCGTGCCGGGCGCGGGCGGCGAGGGCTTCGGCACAGGCCAGCGCCTGCGCGTAGCGGCCCTGCTCCTGCGCCGCCAGCGTGTGCAGGTCGAGCGTCCAGAGCGCGGCCTGCACGTCGTGCAGGTTTTCGCGGAGCGCGTCGGCTTCGTGCAGGGCGCGGCGCATCAGCGGCTGCTCGTCGATGCTGAAGTAGGCGAGGGCCTGCCCCAGCAGCGCCCAGCACCGGCCCGCCGCGTTCATTTCCTGGCGGAAGATCCGCTCGGCCTCGTCGAGCAGGGTGAGGGCGCGGGCGTCGTCGTGGCAGGGCGCGTGGGGCCAGGCGTGCGTCCATCCCAGCCATAGCATGCCTTCGGCGCGCGCGCTCGGCTCGCCCGGCTCGCGCGTCGCCGCCTCGAACGGTTTGAGCAGGCCGAGGGCGCGGACTGGGTCGCCGTGGCGCAGCAGTTGCACGCGCGCCAGCAGGCCCCGCAGCACGAGCCGGCCCGCGCCGAGGGCGTCCGGCACGTGCTCCGGCGCCGGCCCGACGAGCGGCTCCAGCATCCGGGCTACGTCGCGCACCCGGCCTTCGGCCAGCAGCCCGCGCGCCATCGCTATGGTCTGTGCATGTTTCATGTTGGGAGCGTTCAGCCGTCAGCCGTCAGCTTAAAAAATCTTTCGCTGAAAGCTTACGCAAACCCCAGTTCGAGGCGGGCTTCTTCGGACATCATCTCGATGGTGAACGGCGGGTCGAAGGTCAGCTCCAGGCGCGCGTCCGAGACGCCATCGGTCAGCATCACGGCGTGCTCCACCTGTTGGGGCAGGATGCCGGCCACGGGGCAGTTGGGCGCCGTCAACGTCATCTTGACGAAGACGCTCGCGTCGGGCTCGATGCGCAGTTCGTAGATCAGGCCGAGGTCGTAGACGTTGATCGGGATTTCGGGGTCGTAGACCTCCCGGATGGACGCGATCACGCGCGCCTCCAGGTCCGGATCGTTCGCGTTGTTGATGATTTCGGTCGCCATGAAGGTCTGGGTTAAAGGGTCGAAGTGTCAGGGTGTCGGCGTTGGTTCGCTCGGACGCGTTGACGCCTCAGCCCGCTTCAGTTCCTCGCCGCCTGGCTGAAGGCCAGGGCGTAGTGTTTCATCTGTTTGACCATGGCGCTGAGGCCGTTTTTGCGGGTCGGGGAGAGGTGTTCTTTCAGGCCGATGCGGTCGAGGAAGGACAGGTGCGCCCGCAGGACGGCCTCCGGCGGCTGGTCCGAGAGCACGCGCACGAGCAGCGCGATGAGGCCCTTCGTGATGAGCGCGTCGCTGTCGGCGCGGTAGCGCACCCGGCCCTCTTGCAGCGCCGCGCGGAGCCACACCTGCGCCTGGCACCCGTGGATCCTGTAGTCGTCGGTCTTGTAGGCGTCTTCGATGAGCGGCAACGACCGGCCCAGCTCGATGAGGTATTCGTACTTCCCCATCCAGTCGTCGAACATCTCGAACTCGTCGATGATGTCCTGTTCGCGCGCCGCTATCGTTTCGACGTTCATCGGTTAGCCGAAGAGCTGCATGACTTTGTGCAGGCCGGCCACCAGGGCGTCCACCTCGTCGCGGGTGTTGTAGAGGGCGAAGGAGGCGCGGACGGTGCCGGAGAGGCCCAGGCGTTGCATCAAGGGCTGTGTGCAGTGATGCCCCGTGCGCACGGCGATGCCCAGGCGGTCGAGGATGGTGCCGGCGTCGTAGGGGTGGACGTCGCCGGGCAGGAACGAGAGGACGCCCGCCTTCTGCGCCGCCGTCCCGACGAGGCGTACCCCCTCGATCTCGGAGAGCCGGTCGGTGGCGTAGGCCAAAAGGTCGTGCTCGTGGCGGGCGACAGCGTCGAGGCCCAGCGCCTCCAGGTATTCGACCGCCGCGCCCAGGCCCACGGCGCCGGCCACGTGGGGCGTGCCGGCCTCGAACTTGTGCGGCAGGCTGTTGTAGGTCGTCCGCTCGAACGTGACGGTCTCGATCATGTCGCCGCCGCCCTGGTAGGGGGGCATGGCCTCGAGCAGGTGCTCCTTGCCGTAGAGGATGCCGATGCCCGTCGGGCCGAACATCTTGTGCCCGGAGAAGCAGTAGAAGTCGCAGTCGAGCGCCCGCACGTCCACCTTCAGGTGCGGCACGGCCTGCGCGCCGTCGAGCAGCACGGGGATCTGGCGGCGGTGGGCGGCCTCGATCATCGCGCGCACCGGGTTGACGGTGCCCAGCGCGTTCGAGACGTGGGCTACGGCCACCAGCTTCGTCCGCTCGCCCAGCATCTGCTCGAAGTCCTCGAAGCACAGTTCGCCCCGGTCGTTGATGGGGATCACGCGTAGCCGCGCGCCCTTCTCCTGGCAGAGCATCTGCCACGGGACGATGTTCGAGTGGTGCTCCATCGTCGAGATCACCACCTCGTCGCCGGCGCCCACGTGCGCGCGTCCGTAGCTTGAGGCCACCAGGTTGACGGCCTCGGTGGTGCCCCGCGTGTAGACGACCTGGCGCGGGTCGGTTGCGCCGATGAAGCGGGCGATCTGCGCGCGGGCGCCTTCGTAGGCCTCGGTGGCCGTCTGGCTCAGGTGGTGCACGCCCCGGTGTACGTTGCTGTGCTCGCGGCGGTAGTAAGCGTCGATCCGCTCGATGACGGCCTGCGGCTTCTGCGACGAGGCGGCGTTGTCCAGGTAGACCAGCGGCCGCCCGTCGTAGATCGTCCGATGCAGGATCGGGAAATCCTGGCGGACTTTCTCCACGTCGTAGTCCGTCGTGACCGCTGTGTCGAGGGTTTGCATGGTGGTTTCGGGGAGGGAGGGGGCGGCGATTTTTTTCGTCCACCTCTCCATGCGTTAATCAAATCGCGCGGCGATGAGCGCGTCGAGCTTCTCGCGCAGGGGTTCGATGCGGATGGTTTCGAGCACGTCGCGGGCGAAGGCCAGCAGCAGCAGCGCGCGGGCCTGCTGCGCCGAGAGGCCGCGCGAGCGCAGGTAGAAGATGGCGTCGCGGTCGAGCTGGCCCGTGGTGGCGCCGTGGCTGCACTTGACGTCGTCGGCGTAGATCTCGAGTTCGGGCTTGGCGTACATGTGCGCCGTATCGCTCAGCAGGATGCTCTTGTTCGACTGGTAGGCGTTGATCTGCTGGGCGTCCTGCCGCACCAGCACCCGCCCGTTGAAGACGCCGGTGGAGGTATCGGCCAGCACGCCCTTGTAGAGTTCGTTGCTGAAGCAGTTGGGCCGGGCATGATCGACGAGGGTGTGGTTGTCCACGTGCGTGGCGCCGCTGCCCAGGAACAGCCCGTAGAGGTGCGACTCGCAGCCCTCGGCGTCGGGCAAGACGTTGAGGTTGTTGCGGATCATCTCGCCGCTGAGCGTGAAGGTGCTGGCGCGGAAGACGCTGCCGGCCTGCTGGTACGCCTGTACGTTGGCCACGACGCTGCCGTGGGCGTGTTCGTCCTGGATCTCGTAGAGGTCGGCGTGCGCGTGCGCCCCGACGAAGACCTCCGTCACCACGTTCTCAAGCGTCTGCGTCTGGGTCAGCGTCTCGCTCGTCTCGATGAGCCGAAGCTGTGCGCCTTCCTCCACGACGACGAGGTGGCGCGGCTGGAGCAGCAGGTCGTCGCCGGCGGCCACCAGGCTCAGCACGTGCACCGGCTTCTCGACGACGGTGTTTTTGGGGACGTAGACGAAGACGCCGTCCTGCGTGAAGGCCGTGTTGAGCGCCGTGAAGACCTCGTTTTCGGCGTCGGCGTAGCGGGCGAAGTGGGCGTCTACGAGGCCGGCGTGGGTCTGGCCGGCGCGGGCGAAGCCCGTCACGACGACGCCCTCGGGCAGCGCGCCGAGGTGCGAGAGGTCTTCGCGGAAGCGCCCGTTGACGAGCACCGCCACGTGGGCGTCGAGGCCGGGGATGCGGTGCGGCGCTACGTCCTTCTTCGAGAGGCGGGTGGCATCCGGGCCGAGGTGCAGGCGGTAGCCGCGTTCGAGGATCTTGCCGATGGGGGTGTATTTCCAGGCTTCGGCCTTGCGCGCCGGGAAGCCGAGGGCCGCAAACCGCTCGATGGCCGCCTGCCGCACGCCGTGCAGCCGGGCGTTGGCGCCGTTGAGGGATTGCCCCGCGTGCCGCTCGAAGGCCGCCACGAAGCGGTCTTCCAGGCGCATTTCTTGGTCGATGAGCGTCGGCATGCTTATCTGAAAAGTGTTTGGGTGTTAAGAGGGTAGCGTGTTCAGGGGGTACGTGGTCGCGCACGTAAACCCTCAGTCACGCCTCTCACACCGTCACGGGTTCGTTTTCTTCGCGGATCCAGTCGTAGCCTTTTTCTTCGAGGGCGAGGGCGAGGTCCTTGCCGCCGCTCTTGACGATGCGGCCGTCGACGATGACGTGCACCACGTCCGGGATGATGTAGTTGAGCAGGCGCTGGTAGTGGGTGATGACGACGAAGGCCCGGTCCTCGGCGCGCAGTTTGTTGACGCCGTCGGCCACGATGCGCAGCGCGTCGATGTCCAGGCCCGAGTCGGTCTCGTCGAGGATGGCGAGGGTGGGTTCGAGCATGGCGAGCTGGAAGATCTCGTTGCGCTTCTTCTCGCCGCCGGAGAAGCCTTCGTTGACCGAGCGCTTCTTGAGGTTGGGGTCGAGGTCCACCAGGGCGGCTTTCTCGCGCATGAGCCGCAGCAGTTCAGCGGCGCCCAGTGGTTCGAGGCCGCGGTGCTCACGGAGCGAGTTGACGGCCTGCTTGAGGAAGTTCATCATGCTCACGCCGGGCAACTCGACCGGGTACTGG
>JBFGTT010000148.1:0-7562 GCA_041565995.1 Rhodothermales bacterium | reverse complement strand
GACGAGGAGACGGACGACTCGGCCCAACAGGTCTATCGTTACGTCGTCGTCTACGACCCCGACGGCGGCTTCGTCACCGGCGGCGGATGGATCGACTCGCCCGTGGGTGCCTGCCCCGTCTTCTGCGGCGGCGCCACCGGCAAGGCCAACTTCGGCTTCGTCTCGAAATACAAGAAGGGCGCCTCCACCCCCACCGGCCAGACCGAGTTCAACTTCAAGGCGGGCGATTTGAACTTCCACTCGACGAGCTACGACTGGCTGGTGATCGCCGGGGCCAAGGCCATGTACAAGGGCGACGGCACGGTCAACGGCGTCGCCGGTTTCACCTTCCAACTCAACGCCATCGACGGGCAGCAGCCCGGCGGCGGCGACGTGGACAAGTTCCGGATCAAGATCAAGCTGACCGGCGGCGGGGTGATCTACGACAACCAGATGGGTGCCGGGGACAACGACGATCCGACGACGGCCCTCGGCGGGGGTCAGATCAAGATCCACAAGAGCGGCAACAACCGTCTCGGCGATGGCACGCCTGCGCCGGAGGCACAGCCGGCCGAGCTGGCGGCCGAGGTGCCGACGGAGTTTGCGCTGGAGGCGGCCTACCCGAACCCGTTCAACCCGCAGACGACGCTGCGCTTCGATGTGCCGGAGGCGTCGGTGGTGCGTCTGGTGGTCTACGACGTGCTGGGCCGCGCCGTGCGGGTGCTCGTTGACGGGGTGCGCCAAGCGGGTGTGCACGAGGTGGTCTTCGAGGCGGCGGGTCTGCCGAGCGGGACGTACCTGGTGCGGTTGGATACGCCTGAGGGTAGCTTCACGAAGACGATGCAGTTGGTCAAGTAGCCTGCTGTGCCCCTGACGGATCCGTTCACCCCCAGCCGCAAGGCCCCGCTCAGCCACGTGCCGGGCGGGGCCTTCTCGCGCCTGGCCGCGATTAGCCAAAATGCTTGCGTCGCTGCCGAGACGCCGACGACAGCGTCGTTTCATCGCCCCGGCGGAACGCGGCGAGACGAGCGCCGTTTCGACCCTGAACCTTCCTCAGCAGACGCTGCCCCGGCTACCATGTCGATGAAAGTGCTCGGCGGAAAGAATCTACCGCCGCCCTGGCAACGCTTCGACCGGCTCCAGCGCACCGCGCGCAAGCTCGGCGCCCTGGCCGGCCATCCGCGCGGGGTGTTCCGGTTTTCGAGTTTTGAAGCTTTCGAAGCATGGAAGAAGGAGCAACGGCTGAACCCTCCAGACCGCCCGAACAAGCCGACCTCGTGACGCTCTGCCGGGCCTTGCGTGCCCACGGCGTCCGCTACGTCGTCGTCGGGGGCATGGCGGTGATTCAGCAGGGGTACGTGCGCGCCACCGACGACATCGACCTGCTGCTGGACGACGCCCCGGACAATATCGAAAACGTCCGGAGCGCCCTGGAAATCCTGCCCGACAAAGCCATCCGAGAGATGGAAGCGGAGGATCTGGCGAACTACACCGTCGTGCGCGTGGCGGACGAGATCCTCGTAGACCTGATGCTGAAAACGTGCGGCATCTCGTACGAGGAAGCCCGGTCGGACATCGAATGGGTCGAGATCGACGGCGTGCCCATTCCCTTCGCTTCGGCATCGCTGCTCGTGCGGATGAAGCAAACCGGGCGGGAGCAAGACGCGCTCGACCTGCTGTTCCTCAAGCAAAAAATAGCGCGTCAGAAATAGCGCCGACCCGGCATCATCGGGGGGCCATGCGCGTAGAAGCGCCGTGGTTTCCCGTCGCAATGTTTTCGGTTCAGCCCTGATGCCCGACGCCTCGCCCGCCCCGGCCCTCGTCGCCGCCGACGCCGCCGAAGCACGCAAGAAAGCCCGTCGCTACATTGTCCTGCGCGGCGTGCGGCAGCACAACCTGAAGAACCTCGATCTGGACCTTCCCAAGGGCAAGCTCATCGTCTTCACCGGGCCGTCGGGGTCGGGCAAGAGCAGCCTGGCCTTCGACACGATCTACGCCGAGGGGCAGCGCCGCTACGTCGAGAGCCTCAGCGCCTACGCCCGGCAGTTCCTCGAACGGATGGACAAGCCGGACGCCGACCTGATCACGGGCCTGGCCCCGGCCATCGCCATCGAGCAAAAGACCGTCTCAAAGAACCCGCGCTCGACGGTGGCGACGCAGACGGAGATCTACGACCACCTGCGCCTGCTCTACGCCCGCATTGGCAAGACCTTCTCGCCCGTCAGCGGCCAGGAGGTCACGAAAGACTCGCCGCGCTCGGTGGCCGAGGCGCTGCACGCCGGGCTGGACGACCGAGCGCGCTTCTACCTCTGCTTCCCCTTCCCGGCGCACAAAAAGGCGTCGATGAAGAAAGAACTGGAGACGCTCCGGCAACGCGGTTTCTTCCGCCTGCTGGCGCTGCCCACCCCGGCGCAGGCCAGCAAAGGACGGGCCGAGGAAATCATCGACCTCAACGAGACGCCGCCCGCAAAGGTGCGCGTGGCGAAGAACCGCCTGCTGGTGCTGGTCGATCGCCTCGCCGTCCACCACGGCGACGAGGCCAACGCCTCGCGCATCGCCGACTCGGTGGAGCAGGCCTTCCGCGAGGGCGGCGGGCGCTGCGTGGTGGTGCCGGCGGCGCAGGCGGGCCAGCCGCTCTCCTTCAGCGAGCACTTCGAGAAAGACGGCCTGCGCTTCGAGGAGCCGACGCCGCACCTGTTCTCCTTCAACAGCCCCGTCGGCGCCTGCCCCACGTGCCAGGGCTTCGGACGCGTGCCCGGCCTCGACGAAGACCTCATCGTTCCCAACCCCGAACTCTCCATCCGGCAGGGCGCCGTCGCGCCGTTCCGCACCGACCAGTGGAGCAAGTACTTCCGCGACCTCATCCGCGCCGCCGCCGACGAACGCATCGACATCGACGCGCCTTACAGCCAGCTTCCCGAAGGCCACAAAAAGATCGTCTGGCACGGCAGCGGCGACTACGTGGGCATCTACGGCTTCTTCCGCTTCCTGGAAAAGCACGCCTACAAGATGCACTACCGGATCTACCACGCCCGCTTCCGGGGTTACTCGACCTGCCCGGACTGCCACGGCCACCGGCTGCGCCGCGACGCGCTCTACGTGCAGGTGGGCGGCCTGCACATCGGCCAGGTGACCGAACTGACCACACAGGACGCCCGCGACTTCTTCGAGGCGCTGACGCTGACGCCCTACCAGGAGGCCGTCGCCGGGCGCGTGCTCGAAGAGATCCGTAAGCGGCTGCGCTACCTCGTCGAAGTGGGCCTCGACTACCTCTCGCTCGACCGCCTCTCGCAGACGCTCTCCGGCGGCGAGAGCCAGCGCATCAACCTGGCCACCTCGCTCGGCAGCTCGCTCGTAGGCTCGCTCTACGTGCTCGACGAACCGACCATCGGCCTGCACCCGCGCGACACCGACCGTCTCGTCAAGATCCTCGAACACCTGCGCGACATCGGCAACACCGTCATCGTCGTCGAGCACGAACGCGAGGTGATGCGCCGCGGCGACGAGATCGTGGACCTCGGCCCCGGCTCCGGGCGCCACGGCGGCCAGGTCGTCTTCCAGGGAACGTTCGACGAGATCCTGCGCGAGGAGGCTTCGCTGACGGGCGCCTACCTGAGCGGGCGGCGGCAGATCCGCGTGCCCGCGCGGCGCCGCCCGGTCGATCCGGAGCGCGCGGTGGTGGTCGAAAACGCGCGGCAGCACAACCTCAAGCGGCTCGACGTGACGTTTCCGCTGGGCGTGATCGCCTGCGTGACGGGCGTCAGCGGATCGGGCAAATCGACGCTCGTGCACGACACGCTCTACCAGGGCCTGCGCCGCCTCAAGGGGCAGTACGACGGCGAGGCCCGCATCGGCGCGCACGACGCCCTGCGCGGCCATCGCCACGTCGAGGCCGTCGAGATGGTCGATCAAAGCCCCATCGGACGCTCGCCGCGCTCCAACCCGGTCACCTACACGAAGGCCTTCGACGCCATCCGGCAGCTCCTGGCCGAGACCTACCAGGCGCGCATCCGGGGGCTGCGGCCCGGCTACTTCTCGTTCAACGTGCCCGGCGGGCGCTGCGAGACGTGCCAGGGCGAGGGCGTCGTCAAGATCGAGATGCAGTTCCTGGCCGACCTCTACCTCGAATGCGAGGCGTGCAAGGGCAAGCGCTACAAAAAAGACGTGCTGGAGATCCACTACCGGGGTAAAAACGTCGATGACATCCTGAAGATGACCCTCGACGAGGCGGTTGATTTTTTTGCGGACCAGACGCCCATCCTCAACAAACTGGGCGTGCTGCAAGACATCGGCCTGGGCTACCTGACGCTCGGCCAGCCCTCGAACACGCTCTCGGGCGGCGAGGCGCAACGCATCAAGCTGGCCGCCCACCTGGGCCGCCGCACGGGCGACCACCTGCTCTACCTCTTCGACGAGCCGACGACCGGCCTGCACTTCGACGACATCCGCAAGCTGCTCGACGCCTTCAATCGCCTCGTCGACGAGGGCCACTCGGTGCTCATCGTCGAGCACAACCTGGACGTGATCAAGTGCGCCGACTGGGTGATCGACCTGGGGCCGGAGGGCGGGCGGCGCGGCGGCTTCGTCGTGGCCCAGGGCACGCCGGAAGACCTGGCGGCCCACCCGGAGAGCCACACGGGCCGGTTTCTGCGCGCGGTGCTCTAACCCCGGCCAGGCCGCCGCGCCGGCTTTTATTCGCCCAAACAGATTTTTTCCGTCGGCGGTGTTACTTTGCGCCGCGACGGCGCGGCTACGTTGAATCTAGCGGAGGGCTGGATCCCGTCCGGACAGGACGCCGCATGCGGATCGGGTGAAATCCAGCGTACGGGCCGCCGGAGGGTCGGGCAGGGAGGCTGCCCGGCGAACCTTCGGGCAGCCTCTCCGTTGAGAGCGCCGTAACACGCGACCGGGTGTGGACCTCAAACCGGAGCGCGGCCGCTGCCTGGCGCAGTGCGCGGCGTGCGGCCACCACCCGTTCTCTCACCCTCACCCAGGCTACCTGTGCTTTTCCAACCGCGCGCTGAGCGGGTGCGTCGGAAAAGCCGTATGCACTATGGCAGGCGCACCGCATCCCGACACGGCAACCCCGACGGTCACCAGGCACCCCGGCCTGGTAGGCCAACGCATCGCACTCTTTACGGGGGCTTACGATTACATCTCAGACGGCGTCACGCTGACCCTCAACCGGCTCGTGGCCTATCTGGAACGCCACGGGGCCGAGGTGCTCGTCTTCGCCCCGACGGTCAAGCATCCGCCGATACAGCATGCCGGCACGCTGGTCTCCGTCCCGTCGATTCCTTTCCCCGGACGGCCCGATTATCGCCTCGCCATCGGCCTGACGCGCAAGGTGCGCGCCCGCCTCGACGCCTTCGACGCGCACCTCTTCCACATCGCCACGCCGGACTACCTCGGCGCCCGGGCACTCCGGTTCGCCGGTAAGCGTGGGATCCCCGCCGTGGCCTCCTTCCACACCCACTTCGGCGCCTACCTCAAGTACTTCGTCTCCTACCACAAGTACTACCGGCTAGACCTCCTCGAAAACCTGGCCTGGCGCTACGGGCGGTGGTTCTACGGCCAGTGCCGCCACATCTATGTGCCCACCCCCTCGATGGCCGAAGAACTGTGCTCGCACGGCATCACGGAGGGCCTGCACCTCTGGCCGCGCGGCGTCGACATGACGTTCTTCAACCCGTCGAAACGCTCGACGACGTGGCGGCAGGCGCTCGGCATTGCCGACGACGAGGTGATCGTCTCCTTCATCAGCCGGCTCGTGTGGGAGAAGGGGCTGCACGTCTTCGCCGAGGTCATCGAGGGGTTGAAGGCGCGCGGCATCCCGCACCGCAGCATGATTGTGGGCGACGGCCCGGCCCGCGCCAGCCTGGTCGAGCGCCTGCCCGATACCATCTTTACGGGCCACCTCGAAGACGAGAACCTGGCGCGCGCCTACGCCTCCTCCGACCTTTTCCTGTTCCCGAGCGAGACCGAGACCTTCGGCAACGTCACGCTGGAGGCGATGGCCTCGGGGCTGCCGACGGTCTGCGCCGACGCCTCGGGCAGCAACGCGCTCGTCCGGCACGGCGTGACGGGCTTCCTGGCGCCGCCGCGCGAGTCCGCCGGGTTCCTCGACGCCGTCGCGCGGCTCGTTACCGACTCGGCGCTACGCCGCGAGATGGGCCGGCAAGCCTTCGAATGCGCCCGGACCTACGAGTGGAACGAAGCCATGGCCCGCATCGCCGGCTACTACGAGGATCTCTTTCACGGCGTAGCGGACCACGCCGGCAACGGCCTCCCGCGCAACGGCGCCCGACCCGACCTGAGCGTTCAGCAGCCCGCGTCGCTGGAGCCCTCGCCCTGCCCTTGATTCCTGTTTTCGGATAACCAACCTACCGCAACGGTGCGTCTTTTATTCGTCGCTCATTCGTTTCCGCCCGCCCACTCTCCGCTGGCAAGCGTCGGCGGGATGCAGCGTGTCTCGACCGAATTGCACGCGGCGCTCGACCAGCACCCCGAGGTCGAACTCAAGTCGATCGTCCTGCGTAGCACCCTGCGCATGACCTACGTGGTGGGCTGGCCGTTCCTGGTGAAGGTGTACCGGCAGACGCGGCGCCTGGCCGAGCGTGGCGAGATCGACGCGGTGTTGTTCTCGTCGATAGCGACGGCCTCGCTGGCGATCCTGCTGCGCAAGACGTTGGCGCCTCGGGGCATCCCGATGGCCGCCATCGCCCACGGCCGCGACGTGACCGTGCGCGGCCCCTACCAGTGGGTCGTGCCGCGCACGCTCAAGGCGCTCGACGCGGTGCTGCCCGTCAGCCGGGCCACCGGCGCGGCCTGCCTCAAGCGGGGGCTGCCGCCGCAGAAGCTGCACGTCATCCCCAACGGCGTAGACCTGCAGCGCTTCCCGCCGCTCGCCGACTTCGCCTCCATGCGCCGCCGCCTGCGCGCGCAGTTCGGCGACCCGGCCCATCCGCTGCCCGACGCCGCCCTGCTGCTGTGCAGCGTCGGGCGACAGGTCGAGCGCAAGGGCTTCGCCTGGTTCGTCGATCAGGTGATGCCGCTGCTGCCCGACGACGTGCACTACTGGCTCGCCGGCGAAGGCCCCGAAGCCGACGCCATCGCCGCCGCCGCCCGCCGCCGCGACCTCAACGGCCGCGTCCGCCTGCTGGGCCGGATCCCGGACGCAGCCCTCTCGACGCTCTACCGCGGCGCCGACCTCTTCGTGATGCCCAACATCCCGGTCAACGGCGACATGGAGGGCTTCGGGGTGGTACTGCTGGAGGCGGGGCTTTCGGGGCTGCCCGCCGTCGCCGCCCGGCTCGAAGGCATCCGGGACGTGATTACCGAGGGCGCCAACGGCCACCTCGTCGAGAGCGGCGACGCATGGGCGTTCTCGGAAGCCATCATGGCCTACTACCACCACCGCACGGCCCTGGAAGCCGCTTCGCTACGCGCCGCCACCCACACCGCCGGGACGTTCTGCTGGGCCGCCATCGCCGACCGCCACGTGCGCACGTTGCAGGCGCTGCAGCCCTCGGAAACCCACGAGCACCTGGCCGACCTGACGGCCTGACGCGCCGGGCAAGCGT
>JBFGTT010000147.1:0-7597 GCA_041565995.1 Rhodothermales bacterium | reverse complement strand
GCAGAGGCTTTGTTGCTCAGGGGGACGGACCTTTTGCACAATCATTTTGGAGATCGTTTCTTAGTCAGGATGCCTCGGCGTGCGGGGGGGCGGTGAGCGTCTCGCGCATGGCCAGGGCTGCCAGCGCGCCCGAGAGCAAGGTCAGCCCGCCGACGGCGCCGACGGCCCAGGCGATGCCGAGCGCGTCGGCCAGGAGGCCGGCCAGCAGGGCGCCCACGACGTAGCCGCCGTCGCGCCAGAGGCGGTAGACGCCCACGGCCGAGGCGCGCCACGAGGGGTGGGCTACGTCGCCGATGGCTGCCAGCAGCGTCGGGTAGACGAGCGCCGTGCCCAGGCCCAGCAGCGCCATGGCGGCGGCCAGGCGCCCGAAGGTCGAGGCGCCGAGCAGCAGGAAGATGGCGGCTGCCTGCACCGCCATGCCGCCGACGATCAGCGGCTTGCGGCCGAGCCGATCCGAGAGCGCCCCCGTCGCCAGTTGCCCCAGGCCCCACACCGCCGGGTAGAGGGCCGCCAGCACGCCGATCTGGTCGATGGACAGGCCGAGCGTGGCGAAGAAGAGGGGAAACAGGCCCCACGCCATCCCGTCGTTGAGGTTGTTGACCAGCCCGGCCTGGCTGACGCCGAAGAGGGTCCGGTTCTTCCAGCTCGTCAGCAGGAACACGTCGCGGAAGGACCGTTGCGGAGCGGCCTGCCGGCGGTCCCACTGCCGGGCTTCGAGGCGGGCGTGGGCGTGCGTCTCGCGCACGAAGAAGGCCGAGAGCAGCAGCCCGGCCAGGGCAAAGCCCACGCCCAGGTAGAAAGGCTGCGGGCGGAGGCTGTAGGCGGCGGCGACGTAGCCCGAGGCGAGGGCCGCCAGCGACACGGCGAGGTAGCCCGCCGCCTCGTTCAACCCCATGGCCAGGCCGCGTTGCCGGGGGCCTACCAGGTCGATCTTCATGATCACCGTGGTGGACCAGGCCAGCCCCTGGTTGATGCCCAGGAGCACGTTGGCGAAGACGATCCAGGCCCACGTGGGCGCAAACATCACCAGGAAGGGCACCGGCAGGCCGAAGAGCCATCCGACCAGCAGCACGTGCTTGCGCCCGAACCGGTCGCCGAGGCGCCCGGCCAGCAGGTTGGCGAGCGCCTTGGCCAGGCCGAACGTAGCGATGAACGAGAGGATCGCCGTGCGCGAGGCCAGGCCGAAGGCGTCTTCGGCCAGCACCGGCAGGATGGCCCGCTCCAGCCCCACCATCGCCCCGACGAAGGCGTTGACGACGACGAGCAGGGCGAACGGCCCGGCGTTCTGGCGCAGGCCCAGCCGGACCGAAGCGTCAGGTTCCATCGGCGGCGGAGGGCTCGTTGCGAGAGGGCGGCGTTTCTTTGATCCCGCGCAGCACGACGAAGGCGCCCTGTCCGTATCCGTGCCGGACCGGATCGGGCTGTTCCATCTGCGCAGGATCGCCGAAGAGGGTTTGCCGCGCCGCGCCGGATCGGAACCCCGCCTGCTGCATCAGGGTCGCGACCTCGGCGGCGGCGTGAAAATGCGCCGCCGCGTAAAAGACGCTCGCTGCCTTGTGCCGCTCGTAGCGCTGCCCCAGCGTGCTCTCGCGGTCGATCAGGCCGACCACCAGCGCGCCGCCCGGCTTCAGCACGCGGTGGGCTTCTCGGAAAGCCGCCTCCACGTCGCGAAGAAAACAGACGGTGGTCACCATGAGGACGTAGTCGAAGGCCGCCGTTTCGAAGGGCAGCGCCTCCGCCACGCCCTCGACGACCTCGATGCCGCGCCTCCGGGCCACGTCCGCCATCTCCGGCGAGGGCTCTACGCCGAGTGGCACGCCGAGCGGCGCGGCAAAGCGTCCTGTGCCCACGCCGACCTCAATGCCCCGGCCTCGACGCGGCAGCAGGGCGCGTACGGCGCGGAGTTCCGACGCGTAGGCGAAGTGGTGGGTGTCGAACCAGGCGTCGTATCGTTCGGCGTTCGAGGCGAAGGGGGCGGTTCCGGGCATCATGGTGCTGCGGGCCGGCTGCGCCGGAGGCGGCGCAGGGGCGTTGTGCGCCGTATCAGGCTGCCTCTTTGGCGGCGGCTTCCTGGCGTAGCTGCGTGCAGACGAGCAGGCAGAGGCTCTGGATGGTGGGATCCTGGATGGCGTAGTAGACGTGGAGGCCCGCTTTGCGGCGGCGCAGGATGCCGGCGCGGGCCATCAGCAGCAGGTGTTTGCTGACGTTGGCCTGGCTCTGCCCGGAGGCCTCCACCAGTTCCTGCACGTTCATCTCGCCGCGCGCCTGCAAGAGGTTGAGCAGGGCCAGGCGCACCGGCTCGCTCAGCAGCTTGAAGCGCTGCGCCGCGCGTTCGAGAAGGGGTGCGGGTAGCAACTCCGTCATGGTCTTTTTTGTATTACTGCACGGTTGAACGGCGATCCTTAAATGTAGCCGCCTTCGATTTGATCCCTGCAAGAAGGGATCGCGGTGCAAAGGTATTGACGGCTTTCCAAACGTCCTCCCTGGTGCGCTTTGGTCCCGGCCTCAGCGATCCGGCGCTCGTGACGACGGCGCCTGTCCCGAGCAAGCACGCCGCTGAAGCGGCGACTACGAGCCTGTGACGGTTTGTGGGGATGGCTTGAGCGACCTGTCGAGGCTTCGGCGGCGGGGTGCCTCAAGCAGCCTGGCGCTTGGATCTTCAACCCTTCTTGACCTTTGATGATGGGTTTTTTGTGAAGGGGAACTATATAACCGCAGGATTGATTATATTGCAGATGTTATGACAAGACAGTACATTTAAGAGACGCCGCCGGGCGGCAGGGCGTTGTCGCGCGGCGGAGTTTCCCCTACAGCGTCATCCGAGGAATCCTCACAGCAACACGCCCGTTGCTGTGCTACTCTGCCGGCGATGCGTCGTCATCGCCCGCTGCACCCTCGCTATCAGGAAGAGGTACGCGCCATGCTCGAACTACTCTCGCAACCCTGGCCGTGGTACGTAGCCGGCCCGTTGATCGGCCTGCTCGTCCCGGCGCTGCTGCTCCTTGGCGGCAAGCAGTTCGGCATCTCGTCGAACCTGCGCCACCTCTGCGCGGCCACGATCCCCGGACGGGTCGATTTCTTCAAGTACGACTGGAAGAAGGCGGGCCTGTGGAATCTGACGTTCGTCCTGGGCATCTTTCTCGGCGGCGTCGTGGCGGCGACGTTGCTGCACAACCCGGACCCCATCGCGATCTCGGCAGCCACCAAAGCCGACCTCACGGCCCTGGGCGTCGCCGACTTCGACGGCCTGGTGCCGGCGAGCGTCTTTAGCTGGAGCGGCCTGTTGACGTTGCCCGGCTTCGTGATGATCGTCATCGGCGGTTTTCTGGTGGGCTTCGGCGCGCGCTACGCCGGCGGCTGCACCTCGGGCCACGCCATCTCCGGCCTGGCCGACCTGCAACTGCCCTCGCTCATCGCCGTGCTCGGCTTCTTCGCCGGCGGCCTCTTCGTCACCTTCGTGGTGCTTCCCCTCCTCTTTTAATCCCCCGCAACCATGAGCTACGTCATCGACGAACCCGAAGGGCAGACCGTGACGGTTGAGGCGCCGACGCAGGCCGCGAAGAAGGAGGGCCTGCTGATCTACCTGCTGCTGGGTCTTTTCTTCGGCATCGTGCTGACCAAGAGCGAGGTCATTTCCTGGTTCCGCATCCAGGAGATGTTCCGCTTCCAGGCCTTCCACATGTACGGCATCATCGGCTCGGCGGTGGTGGTGGCGGCCCTCGCGGTGGCCCTCATCAAGAAGTCGCACGCGAAGACCGTTGGCGGGCAGGAGATCAAGATCCCGCCCAAGGAGATGGGCAAGGGCTACCGCTACTGGATCGGCGGGACGATCTTCGGCCTCGGCTGGGCGCTGCTGGGCGCCTGCCCCGGCCCCATCTTCGCCCTCATCGGCAACGGCGTCACGGTGATCGTGGTGGCGCTGTTGAGTGCGACGGCGGGCACCTGGGTCTACGGCTACCTCCGCCCGAAGCTGCCGCACTAGCTTGAGCTTTCAGCGGTCAGCGGTCAGCTAAAAGATGCTATGGCTGCATGCTGATCGCTGAAAGCTGTCCGCTTCCCATCCACCTGAAAACCTCTTACTGCCATGCTCTTCCGCCAGATTTTCGATCCCAAGCTCGCCCAGTACGCCTACCTCGTGGGCTGTCAGCAGACCAAGGAGGCGCTCGTCATCGACCCTGAACGCGACGTCGACCGCTACATCGCGCTGGCCGAGCAAGAGGGCCTCCGCATCGTGGCCGTCGCCGAGACGCACATCCACGCCGACTTCCTCTCCGGCGCGCGCGAGTTGGCCGAACGGCTGGGCGCGCGCGTCTACCTCTCCGACGAGGGCGACGAGCACTGGAAGTACGCCTGGATCAAGCAGCCAAAGCAGGACGGCGGCGCTTACGACTACGTTTTGCTCAAGGACGGCGACACGTTCAAGGTGGGCAACATCGAGGTCAAGGCCGTCCACACGCCCGGCCACACGCCCGAACACCTGAGCTTTTTGATCACCGACCACGGCGGCGGCGCCGACGAGCCGATGGGCCTCGTCTCGGGCGACTTCGTCTTCGTCGGCGACCTGGGCCGGCCCGACCTGCTCGAATCCGCCGCCGGCGTGGCGGGCATGATGGAACCCTCGGCGCGCACGCTCTACGGCTCGGTGCAGGACTTCCTGCAGCTGCCCGACTTTTTGCAGGTGTGGCCTGCGCACGGCGCCGGAAGCGCCTGCGGCAAGGCCCTCGGCGCCGTCCCCGAAACGACCGTCGGCTACGAGCGGCGCTTCAACACCGCCATCGACTTTGCCAAGCGCAGCGAGGACGACTTCGTCCGTTTCATCCTGGAGGGCCAGCCCGAGCCGCCGCTCTACTTCGCCCGCATGAAGCGCGACAACAAGCTCGGCCCCCGGGTGCTCGGCGCGTTGCCGCAGCCGCGCCGCCTGACGGCGCACGAGCTTGGCGCGCTGGCCGACCGCACCGACGTGGCCGTGCTCGACACGCGCCTGGACCGCTCGGCGTTCATGGCCGGCCACCTCCCCGGCGCGCTCTATGCGCCGATGGACAAGAGCTTCAACACCATCGCCGGCTCCTACGTTGAGGAAAACACCCCGCTCTACCTGATCGTCGAGGAGGACCACCTGGAAGAGGCCGTGCGTGACCTGGTTCGCATCGGGCTGGACGAGGTGGCCGGCTACGCCACGCCCGAGACGCTGGTGCGCTACCACGAGCAGGGCGGCGCGCTGCGTCGCATCCCGGAGATCGACTTCGAGGCGATGAACGCGCTGCGCCGGCAGCCCGGCCACGAGGTCCTGGACGTGCGCGGCCTTTCGGAGTACGAGGCCGGGCACGTGCCGGAGGCGCGCAACGTGGCCCACACGCGCCTGCTGGCCCGCCAAGACGAGTTGCCGAAGGACCGGACGTTGCTGGTGCATTGCCGCACCGGCGCCCGCGCCGCCGCCGCCTCGGCGCTGCTGGCCCGCTCCGGCTTCGACGTGCAGTACGTCAACGGCGAGTTTAGCGACTGGACGGCGCTGGAGAAGGCCGGCGGCGAAGCGGTGGAGATGGCGTAGATGAGTCGCCTGCAGTCATTCTTCCCGCCGGCGCAGTGGGTGCCGCGCTACACGCGGGAGGCGTTGCGGGGAGACCTCGCGGCCGGGCTGACGGTCGGCGTGATG
The DNA here is from genome assembly GCA_041565995.1 of Rhodothermales bacterium. Classification (GTDB taxonomy): domain Bacteria; phylum Bacteroidota; class Rhodothermia; order Rhodothermales; family JBFGTT01; genus JBFGTT01. Next base: position 1,944 of record JBFGTT010000147.1, on the reverse strand, counting down.
TTGATCCCGCAGGGGATGGCCTACGCGCTGATCGCGGGGTTGCCGCCCATCTACGGCCTCTACGCGGCGCTGGTGCCGCTGCTGGTCTACGCGCTCCTGGGCACCTCGCGGCAACTGGCCGTCGGGCCGGTGGCGATGGTTTCGTTGCTGGTGGCTGCCGGCGTGGCGCCGCTGGCCGGCGGCGACGCCGAGCGCTACATCGCCCTGGCGCTGCTGCTGGCGCTGATGGTGGGCGTCTTGCAGTTGTTGATGGGCCTGGCGCGCTTCGGCTTCCTGGTCAACTTCCTCTCGCATCCGGTGCTGACGGGTTTTACGGCGGCGGCGGCGCTGATCATCGGGCTGAGCCAGCTCAAGCACCTGCTGGGCGTGCCCCTGCCGCGCTCGAACTACGTCCACGAGATCCTGTGGAGTGCAGCGCAGCAACTCGGCGCCGTCAACGTGCCGACGTTGCTGATCGGGCTGGGGGGCATCGCGCTGCTGGTGCTTTTGAAGCGGTGGAAGCGGGCGTTGCCGGGTGCGCTCGTGGTGGTGGCGCTGGGCACCGTGGCGGCGTGGGCCTTCTCGCTGCACGAGCACGGCGTCGAGATCGTGCGGGAGGTGCCGGGCGGGCTGCCGGCGCCCTATCTGCCTGCCCTGGCGCCGGGCGACCTGGCGGCGCTGCTGCCGATTGCGCTGACGATAGCGCTGGTGGGTTTCATGGAGTCGATTGCCGTGGCGAAGGCATTCGCCTCGAAGCATCGCTACGACGTAGACGCCAACCAGGAGTTGATCGCGCTGGGGCTGGCGAACCTCGTCGGCGCCGTCTTTCGCGCCTACCCGGTGACGGGTGGGTTCTCGCGCACGGCGGTCAACGCGCAGGCGGGGGCGCGTTCGCCGGCGGCCTCGCTGGTGAGCGCCGGCGTCATCGCGCTGACGCTGCTGCTGCTGACGCCGTTGTTCTACTTCATGCCGCAGGCGGTGCTGGCGGCCATCGTGATGGTGGCCGTGGCGGGGCTGATCGATCTGCGGGAGGTGCGTTTCCTCTGGCGCGTGCGCCGGGCCGACTTCTTCCTGATGCTGCTGACGTTCGGGGCGACGCTGGGCCTGGGCATTGAAGAGGGGATCCTGGTGGGCGTCGTGGCCTCGCTGATCCTGGTGATCCAGCAGGGGTCGCGCCCGCACGCTGCCGTGATGGGCCGCCTGCCGGGCACCACCACCTACCGCAACGTCGAGCGCTACCCGGAGGCGCTCACCGGGAGCGGCGTCGTGGTTCTGCGCGTGGACGCCTCGCTCTACTTCGCCAACGTCGCCTTTTTGAAGGAGACGATTCGGGAGATCGAACGCGGCGACGCCGCCTTCCGCGTGCTCGTGCTCGACGCCTCCCCCGTCAACCGCGTCGACGCGAGCGCGGCGCACGCGCTCAAGGAGATCCTCGAAGACCTGCGCAGCCGGGGCGGCGACGTGTACTTTGCCAGCGTCAAAGGCCCCGTGCGCGACGTGCTGGAGCGGGCGGGCCTCGTCGAGCTAGCAGGCCGCGACCATTTCTTCCTGGAGGTGCACGAGGCGGTGGAGCGGGCCGAAGCGCTCGTCGCGCGCGCCCCGGCGGATCGGGAGGCGGCGCTCGTGGCCTGATCCCGGTTCTTTGCATGGATTAACGCCAGAGGGAAGATCATCATCAACGTGCTGCGCCAGCTTTTCCACATCGCCACGTGGCTGCCGGGTTACCGGTGGCGGGATCTGCGCGGCGACCTTCTCGCCGGGCTGACGGTCGGCGTGATGTTGATCCCGCAGGGCATGGCGTACGCGATGCTCGCCGGGATGCCGCCCATCTACGGCCTCTACGCCTCGCTGGTGCCGCTGCTGGTCTACGCCGTCTTCGGCACCTCGCGGCACCTGGCCGTCGGCACGGTGGCTATCGACATGGTGATTGTGGCGGTGGGCGTGGGCGCGCTGGCCGAGCCGGGG
>JBFGTT010000146.1:0-7599 GCA_041565995.1 Rhodothermales bacterium | reverse complement strand
GCTTTGAAGGCCGCCTGGCGCGGGACGAGTTGCCCGTGCCCGGCGCGCAGGACGTTGCCGAAGATGACCAGGTCGAGGTCCTTGCCCGCGACGCCGGCGCGTTCGAGCGCCGCTCGCATGACGGGCGCCGCCAGGTCCGACGGCGTGTGATCTTTCAAGGCTCCGCCGAAGCGGCCAATGGCCGAGCGCACGGCGGAGACGACGTATACGTCGCGCATAGTTGGATGCCTCGCTATGGTTACCAAGATGAAGGGATGCGTCGAACGAAGAAGCCGGGGGCATCAAGCCCATGCTGAGAAGACGTGCACGCCGCTGAAGCGGCTACTACGAACCTGGCACGGCCTCGCTCGGCTCGTAGTGGTCGCTTCGGCGACCTGGCGCCGTACCCGATTCATCGGGGCAGTCAAGACGACGGCGGCTTCTCGTCCGGAATGACCTCCCGTATTCCATCAAGTCACAACGCACCGGACAGTGCCCTGGATTCAAAAAAAGCGCTTCCGGCGCGATCTTCCCGGCGACTTCTCAATCGGCCTCCAGCAACGCGAGCATCCGGTCGATGTCGGTCGTGGGGCGTTCGCACCGGAAGTGGCGGCAGACGTAGGCGGTGGCCTGCCCGTCGAGGGCGCGTTGCGCCTCGGTGAAAGGCGCCAGACGGGTGATGTCGGGCGTTTCTTCGCCGTCGGGGCGCAGCAGCACGACTTTGTTGGGGACGTAGCGGGCGCGGAGGGCGCGCAGCATCGCCCGTGTGTCCTCGGTGGCGGGGTCTCCGGCGACGACGACTTCGAAGGACGGCCCCACGGCGAAGTCGAGCGCCGCGAGCATGGCCGTGAAGCCGGCGGGCTGCTGCACCACCGTCTGCGCGAAGTAGCGGCCCAGCGCGTCGGCGCGCTCTTCGAGGTCGGTGTTGCCGGTGAGGCGGGCCAGGCGCAACAGGTTGCCCATGGCCACCGAGTTGCCCGAGGGGATGGCGCCGTCGTAGGCTTCTTTCTGGCGGACGATCAGGTCCTCGCCGTCGTCGGGGGCGAAGAAGAAGGCGCCGTGGTCGTCGTCCCAGAAGTGCGCCAGCGCGTGCGCGTTGAGCGCGAGGGCGGCGTCGAGGTAGGCGGCGTCGAAGGTGGTCTCGTAGAGTTCGAGCAGGCCCCAGACCAGGAAGGCGTAGTCGTCGAGGGTGCCGGGCAGGGCGGCGTCGCCGCGGCGGAAGCGGTGCAGCAAGCGTCCGTCGTCCCGGCGCATCGTCGTCAGCAGGAACGCGGCGGCGCCTTGGGCGGCACGGGCGTAGGCGTCGTCGTCGAAGACGCGGGCGGCGCGGGCCAGCACGGCGATCATCAGGCCGTTCCAGTCGGTCAGCACCTTGTCGTCCTTGCCGGGGTGGACGCGCGCTTCGCGGTGGTCGAAGAGGATCTGCCTGGCCCGTTCCAGTCGCGCCGCCAGCGTAGCCTCGTCCACGCCGAGCGCGGCGGCGTGTTCGGCGAGCGGCTTTTTGAGATACAGGACGTTCTCGCCGGTGCGCTGCCGGGTGGCCTCTTCCTCGAAGTTGCCCGCCGCCTCGACGTTGTAGATCCGGACGACGAGGGCGGCCAGGTCGGCGTCGAGCACGGCGCGCAGTTCGTCGAGGGTCCAGAGGTAGAATTTGCCCTCGCGGCCCTCGCTGTCGGCGTCTTCGGCGGAGTAGAAGGCGCCTTCGGGGGCCGTCATGTCGCGCAGGACGAAGGTGAAGATGTCGCGGGCGGTCTGCTCGTAGGCCGCGTTGCCGGTGGCCTGGAAGGTTTCGACGCAGGCCAGCGCGATCATCGCCTGATCGTAGAGCATCTTCTCGAAGTGCGGCAGCGTCCACCGGGCGTCGGTGGCGTAGCGGTGGAAGCCGTAGCCGACGTGGTCGTAGACGCCGCCGAGGCGCATGTGGTGGAGCGTCGCCTCGACCATGCGCAGGGCCAGGTCCTCGCCGGTGCGCTTCCAGTAGCGCAGCAGGAAGAGCAGGTTGTGCGGCGCGGGAAACTTGGGCGCCGTGCCGAAGCCGCCGTGTTGCGGGTCGAAGCGCCGGCGCAACTGGGCGAAGGCCAGGTGGAGGGCGTCCTGGTCGAGGCTGCGCCCGGAGGCCGGCCTGGCCGCTGCCTCTTGCAGGATGCCCGTGATCTCCTCCGCCGAGGCGAGCAGCTTCTGGCGCTCTTCCTGCCAGGCTTGCTGGATGCGCGGGACGAGGTCGAGCATGCCGGGGCGTCCGTGTCGGCTGTGTTTGGGGAAGTAGGTGCCGGCGAAGAAGGGCTTCTTGTCCGGCGTCATCAGCACGGTCAGCGGCCAGCCGCCGTGGCCGGTCATCATCTGGCAGACGGTCATGTAGAGGTTGTCGATGTCGGGGCGTTCTTCGCGGTCTACCTTGATCGAAATGAAGGCATCGTTCATCAGGCGGGCCACCTCTTCGTCCTCGAACGACTCGTGCGCCATGACGTGGCACCAGTGGCAGGTGGAGTAGCCGATGGAGAGGAAGACGGGCTTGTCCTGCGCGCGGGCGGCTTCGAAGGCTTCGTCGGACCAGGCCCACCAGTCCACCGGATTCTCCCGGTGCTGGAGCAGATACGGGCTGTGCGCGTGCTGGAGGCGGTTGCTCATAATGTTGGGACGACGCTGGAGGGATTTCGACGATGGACGAACGACGATGGACGAACGACGGTTGTTGCCTGTACGGGGGAGCCTGCCAACCCTAACGTCCGACGGAAGCGTTATGTTTTTTCTTGGTCTACGCCTGCGCGCGACGCACTTGCGACCTCGCCTATTTTGGGATATACTTGGTAGAAGCGATGCCGCCTGCCGCCCGGCCCCCTGACGCATCGAACCCTGAAGCGCTGCCATGGAACCCCTGCGTCTTTCCTTCGGCAAGGTCCTCGCCCTGATGGCGCTCTACGTCCTCCTCGGCATCCCGCTGGTGGCCTATCTGTGGGAGACGATCAACGAACTGCTGGCCTTCGACGTCGACCCGGTCCGCCTGCTGATTGCCGTGCCGGTGCTGTTGCTCTTCCTGGGCCTGTTGATCCTGTTGAACCGCCTCGTCCGCCGCTGGGGTACCTCCCACTGACGCCCGACCGCACCATGCACGACGACGCGCCCGACGCCGCTGCCGCCTCCGGATCCGTCGATCCGCCAGGGAGTGCCTCGAAGCCCGAAGAAGCGCCGGTCTTCACGGGCACCCTCTTCCTGACGTTGCTCTTCCTGATGCTGCTCTTCGGCTTCTGGGTGATGATGTACCTGGTGCTCCTGAACCGATAAGACCATGAACATCCACACCTACGAGAAGGCTTTCCTGACGCTCGGAGGGGTGCTGCTCGTCGCCTGCCTGCTGGCGTTGCTCTACGCGAGCCTGGCCATGGGCATTCACCTGCCCGGTCGTGCCGGCATGGTGGACCCGGAGCGGCTCTCCACCACCGCGCCTTTCGACGCGCCGGGGGTGCGCCAGACCGGGCCGAACCAGGTGGAGGTGGTGATGATCGGGCAGGTCTGGGTGTTTGTGCCCAACGAGGTGCGCGTGCCGCTGGGCGCCGAGGTGACCTTCACCGCTACCAGCGCCGACGTGCTGCACGGCTTCCACGTGGACGGCACGCGCGTCAACATGATGCTGATTCCGGGGCAGATCTCCCGCGCAAGGTACCGCTTCGAGGAACCGGGCCGGTACCTGATCATCTGCCACGAGTATTGCGGCGTAGGCCACCACACCATGTTCGGAACCGTCATCGTCGAAGAATGAGCGCACCCACCGCCACCGTTTTCGACCCTTCGGGCTTTACGCTGCCCGAGCCGCAACGGCGCCCGATCCGCTGGGCCATCTACGTCGGCTACCTGGCGCTGACGGCCGGGATCTTTCACGGGCTGGCGCAGGCGCTCTCCTATGCCAACATCGACATCCTGCCCTACTTCCCGGCGCTCAAGAGCTACTACCAGGGCCTGACGGCGCACGGCGTGGCCAACGCGCTGATCTTCACCTTCGCCTTCGCCAACGGCTTCCTGCCGCTGGTGACGGCGCGGGCGCTCTCGCGCCAACTCGTCGGCTGGTTGCTCTGGGCCTCCATCGGGCTGCTGGCGCTGGGCAACGTACTGGTCGTCTACGCGGTGACGTCCAACCAGGCCAGCGTGCTCTACACGGCGTATGCGCCCTTGCAGGCGCACTGGACGTACTACGTGGGCCTGGCGCTGGTGGTGGTGAGCACGTGGCTGGCGCTGGCCAACATGCTCATCATCCTGCGGCGCTGGCGCAAGGACCACGCGGGCGCGCGCATCCCGCTGCTGGCCTTCATCTCGGTGGTTTCCTACCTGATGTGGTTCCTGGCCTCGCTGCCGATTGCCGTCGAGTTCCTGGGTTTCCTGACGCCCTGGTCGCTGGGCCTCGTCGCCAAGACCGATCCGCTGCTGACCCGCACCCTGTTCTGGTTCACCGGGCATCCCATCGTCTACGCCTGGCTCCTGCCGGCCTACGTCTCGTGGTACGCCCTCGTGCCCAGGCAGGCCGGTGGCAAGGTCGTCAGCGACTCGCTCACGCGCTTCGTCTTCATCCTCTTTCTGCTGCTTTCGATCCCCACCGGCTTTCACCACCAGTACACCGACCCCGGCATCTCCACCGGCATGAAGGCCGTCCACGCGGTGCTCACCTTCGGCGTCTTTTTTCCCAGCCTGGCCACCGCCTTCTCGGTGATCGCGTCGCTGGAGATGGGCGGGCGCCGGTACGGGGGACGCGGCCTGCTGGGGTGGATACCCCGGCTGCCCTGGAACGACCCGTCGCTGGTGGCGCAGCTGCTGGCGATGATCACGTTCGTCTTCGGCGGCATCACGGGCCTCATCAACGCCAGCTTCACGATGAACCAGGTGATCCACAACACCACCTGGGTGCCGGGCCACTTCCACATGACCGTCGGCAGCGCCGTGACGCTGACCTTCATGGGCGTGGCCTACTGGATGATCCCGTACCTGACCGACCGCAAGCTCTGGGGCCGCCGCGCGGCGCTGGCGTCCTCGTGGATCTACGGCGTCGGCGTGCTGATCTTTGCCAGGGGGATGATCTCGGCGGGGCTCGAAGGCATGCCCCGGCGCATCTTCCGCGCCGAGGCCACCTACACGAACGAGGCCTGGGGGCTGAGCGGCGCGCTCACCGGCATCGGCGGCACGCTGATGTTCGTGGGCATCGCGTTGTTTTTCGTGGTTATCGCGGCGACGATCTTCTTCGGCAAACGCGGCGAGGCGCCGGCGGACGTGCCCTGGTCGGAGACGCTCGCGGCGCCGGCAACAAGCGGCTGGGAGCCGAAGCTGGACCGGTTGAAGTGGTGGATCGGGCTGGCCGTCGTCCTGATCCTGATCGCCTACGGGCCGTTCTTCGTCAGCTACCTGCCGCCGCACCTCGTCTCACCCGGATTCACGCCTTGGTGAATCCGCGCCGGCAGCGCCTACCCAATCACCTGGCCTGTTCCTGCATGAAACGCACGCTATGTTTCCCGGCGCTGCTCGCGGCCCTCCTGCTCGTCGGGGCGGCGTGCGGCGACCGGCCCACCGAGCATCGCATCGTACCGAAAGAGGCCGGTGCTTCCCCGGCAGCCGGGGACGCCGATCCGGGGCGCGCCGTCTTCCTCGGCAAGGGCAACTGCGCCATCTGCCACGGGCAGGCGGGCACCGGCTCGCAAATCGCCCCGGACCTCACCGACGACGTGTGGCTGCACCTCTCGGCGCCGATCGACGCCGAAGCCATCGAGGGCGTGATCCGGAGCGGCGTGTTGCAGCCGAAGCTACATTCCGGCGTGATGCCACCCATGGGCGGCGCCCAGCTCAGCGAGGAGGAACTCACGGCCGTCGCCGCGTACGTCTACGCGCTGAGTCACCCCACGTTGAACTAGGCGCGCCTGACCATCGTGCGCGACGTACTCTCAAGAGGAGCCTGCTAAACAGCACCGTGCAACGAAAAAACGTGAGGGTGCCTCGCTGTGTCGTTTCCGGGAGCATCCTCACGTTTTACGTTGCACGCGCTCGCCAGGTGGGCACGAACATTCGCAGGTGCCTGCTTCAGGAGCGGCCCGCGCGGGCCTGCTGACGCCGGCGCGTCTTGCGGATGTAGGCCGCCGCGTCGGGGGTCTTGCAACTCGTCTGGCCGTGATCCACCTCCACCGTGCCGATCTTGCGGGCGACGGCCAGCGCCTTTTGTTCGAGCGCGTCGCTGCGGACGCCGATGGCGATGAGGGCATTGTTCATCGCGTGGCGGACCCGGTTCTTGCGCGTGTGGATCCCGCGTTCGACGGTTGCCAGGTAGGGTTCAAAGAAGGCGTCGGGCAGGGCGTCCTCGCGCGTGGCGAGGTGAGCCAGCAGATCCCAGCCGGCCTGCCCCGTCCACTCCTCGTCCGAGGCGGTCCATTGTTCCATTTTTCGGCGGGCGAGGGCGGTCCGGGCGGCGAAGGCGGAAAAGGCGTCGGTGAGGGGATAACTGTCCAGGTCGGCGGCCCAGGTGTCCAGGAGCTGCTCGTCGGCCTGTCTCGGGTCGGCGACGAAGGTGGCGAGGACACGGGCGTCGTGGTTGCCGGAGGCCCAGAGCCGCAGCGCCAGCGCGTGGTCGGTCTTGAGGCGCTTCTTGAGTTGCTTGAGGTGGGCGTAGCTGACGCCGTGCTGCTCGCCGGAGACGCCGTGGCGCCGGTAGATTTTCCGGTTCTGCTCGGTGCCGAGCTTCTTGAGTTCCGCCAGGACTTGTTGGGCCGTCATGGTGCGCCTCGCTGGATGGTGGCTCGTGATTTCGGTTCGTGGAGGACTCGCCCCGGCAAGCTACCGACGGCGGGTGCCAGGCGTATGTCATAGCACGCCCGTTTGCAGGATTCAGGTATGGATGCGCGGACGTATGGAAAGCCTGCCCCGGACTTGATCTGGGGTGTGGAAGAGCCTGAGCCTCGTTCGTCGTTTCGCCCACACGGTCCTTCGGCGTGAGCCGGTTTGGGGGGAAAGGTTGTGACTACGGATGGAGGCTGCCTGCCGCCGTGGCCGTTGGCCTTCGCCGTACGCATCCACCAATCCTAGAGGTCTGTCATGAAATCTGCCAAACCGTTCCGCCGCATCCGCGACGTGTTGTTTTACGAGAACCAACCCGTCTTCCTGGCCGGGCGCCTGGCCGCCAACGCAGGACTGCCGCCCAACGTCGGCCCGCCGCTCGACACGCTGCTGAAGCACGGCAACAACATCTACCGGCACTGGCTGATCCCCTACTGGTTCTACAGCAAGCAAAACGGGGCCAATTACGTAATCAACGTCGAGGGCCGGTCCGACTACGCGCCCTTCTCCTACGACGAGGGCTCTCACAAGTGGGACCTCACCGTCTTCAACAACACCTACTTCACCGGCCTGCGCCAGATCATCGAGGCGGCGCGGGATCGGGGCATCGTCGTCGTGCTCTCGCTCTTCGACCGCGTGGGCCTCGACTACGACGAAACCCTGCCCCCGGAAAGGGAAAATCGCTGGCCGCACAACCCCTGGAGAACCGAGAACAACAAACAGGACGTGATCGCGGAACTGCCCAACGATCCCAACCGGAGCGGCCTGCCCGAATTCTTCCGCGTCTTCGGCGTCGGGCAGCAGGCCAGGCTCAAGGCG
>JBFGTT010000145.1:0-7641 GCA_041565995.1 Rhodothermales bacterium | reverse complement strand
CACCGAGTTCGCCAGCCGGCGCCAGTACGTCTGCCTCCTGTTCCTGGACATCCGGGGGTTTACGACCTACGCCGAAAACCGCCTGCCCGAAGAGGTCGTCGCGTACCTGAACACCGTCTTCGACTTCATGATCGACGCGGTGAACCGGCATCACGGCATCGTGCACCGGCTGCTCGGCGACGGCTTCGTGGCGCTCTTCGGGGCGCCCTTCTCGCTGGGCAACGACCGCCGCAACGCCGTAGACGCGGCGCAGGCCATCCTGGCGCAGCTGGAGGCCGAATCCGCCGCCGGCGCCATCCCGCCTACGCGCGTGGGCATCGGCATCCACGCCGGCGAGGTCGTGGCCGGGACGGTTGGGTCGGCCAGCCGCCGGGAGTATCAGGTCAACGGGGACGTGGTCAACCTGGCCGCGCGCATCGAGCAGATGAACAAGGACTTCGGCAGCCAGCTTTTGATCTCCGAGGAGGTCTGGAAGGCGCTGGACCCGGCGCGCTACCGTGCGCAAGCGCTGGGACCACTGGAGGTGCGCGGGCGTAGCGGCACGGTGCGTCTTTATCGACTGGCGTGACCGGTCTCGGCGGCGTCTTCGGGCTTCCGGGCCAGCCATCGGGCCAGCTCGTCCCTGGCGTAGCGGTAGCCGATCTCTGCGATCTCCTCGATGGCCGCGAATTCGAGCAGGCCGAAGCGTTCGACGGGCGGGCGCAGGTACAGGTCGGCGTCTGCGCGGGCGGTCCTGGCTTTCTCGGCGCTGCCGAGCAACGTCGCGCGCACCAGCACCTCGGGCAGCGTCGGGAAGGCGATGGGGTCGCGGGAGGGCATCCACCGGCTCTTGATAAAATCCCAGGGCGAGGGCGCCGTCTCGGCGGTGACGTGCAGGTCCTCCATGTCGCTCACGTCCACGGCCACCACCTGGCCGCTGCACCGCTGGCGCATCAGGTCGACCGGCAGGTTGTTGAGCAGTGCGCCGTCGACGTAGAGCCGCGCGCCGTCGAGCACCGGCTCCATGACGCCCGGCAGCGCCGAGCTGGCCCGCACGGCTTTCCACGCCGGGCCTTCCTCGTGGACGGTCACCTCGGCGGTGCTCAGGCAACTCGACACGACGAAGCAGGGCGTCCAGAAGTCTTCGAGTAGCAGGTCTCCGAGGAACATGCGGGTGACGGCGTCGAACTTCTTGCTGCGCAGGAGCGAAAACAGCGACAGGGTGAAGGCCCGAAACGGTTTGGCCTCGACGAGGGCTTCGCGGGTGCGCCGCAGCATGGTCTCGTAGTCCCAGCCGAGGGCGGCCTGCGTGGCGATGGCGGCGCCCATGCTCGTCCCGCCGACGACGTCGACGGGCACGTCGGCCTCGGCGAAGGCGCGCAGCACGCCGAGGTGCGCGAAGCCCCGCGCGCCGCCGCCGCCGAGCACCAGCCCCACCGACCGGTCGGCCAGCAGGCGGGCCAGGCGCGCAAAGTCTGCCGGGGTATCCCAGCGCAGGTGCCGATGGGCTTCGAGCCGGCGGGGGGCGCGCCAGGCGTGGGTGCCCGAGGGGAGTCGTCGCCCGTCCGGATGCACCAGCACCAGCACCTGTCCGACGGGACGCGGGCCGCCGGGAAGCGCCGCTTCGAGGGCGCCCGGCGTCGGGTCGGCCTCGGCGTGGGCCACGAGCAGGATGCGATCCGCCTGCCGCAGGCAGCGCTGCGTCCAGGGCGAGGGCGACGCGTCGGCTTCGAAGACGACGAAGCGGTGCCGGCGCTCCTGCTCGTCGAGCCAGGCAGCCAGGCGGAGGTTGTCGGGGTCGGCCTCGGCGGCCTCGGCGGCGCCCGCCCGGCCCAGCAGGCCGTCGAGCCGCGTGGGCGAGAGGTGCAGGCAGGCGCCGAAGGCCGAGAGCGCCTGCACCAGCCGCTCGGTGAACGCCGTCAGCGGCGCCTCCGGGTGGAGGGGGACGACGGCGACGTTGGTCACGTTGCGCGCCGGCGCCCTCGGAAGGGCCGCCCGGCGCAGGCGCCGCAGGACGGTGCGCGTGACGTGCCGGTGCACCTGGGGATAGCGGGTCAGGATATGATCGAAGGCGGCCTGCGAGACCTGCACGAGCACGCTGTCGCGCAGGGCGTAGACGCTGGCGGCCCGGCGCTCCCCCGTAAACAGGGCCATCTCCCCCACCGTCTCGCCGCGCCCGATCTCCAGGAGCACGGCTTCGGCGCCGCCGGCTTGTTCGAGGACCACTTGCAGGCGCCCGCTGACGACGATAAACATCGCCTCGCCGGGATCGCCCTGGCGCAGCAGCCGCTCGCCCTGCCGCAGATGCACCCACGCGATGCGGGCTTCGAGATCCTGGAGCGCGGCTTCGTCGAGGGATCCGAAGAAGTCGGGCAGATGGGCGATCAGGTGATTGCGCCGGAGGCGCTGCCGGACGGTCTGCACCAGGCGCTCAAAGACGTCGGGGAAGTCCGCCGCCAGGCGCTCGACGAGGGCTGCCGGCAGAGCGAGCAGTTCGGTCTCTTGCAGGGCGCGGACGGTTGCCGTGCGCCGCCCTCCGGCAAAGAGTTGCATTTCGCCGACTGGCTCGCCGGGGCCTATTTCGCCCACGGCGGCGGCGCTGTCGTCCGCTTGGGTCACCACGGCCTGGAGCCGGCCCCGCGTGACGAGGAACAGGGCGTCGCCGGCCTCGCCCTGCGCAAAAAGCGTCTCGCCCTCGCCCAGCAGGACGCGGTCGAGGGTGGCCGTCAGGTCGGCGCCCAGGATGTCGAGGATCCCCGTCGATGCCATGGCAACCGGGATGATTGAGCGACCTTGAAGCGGTTCAGGCACTCCGTAGAAGACCGGCTGCAGGCACAGCTTAGGGCCTGGCCGGCACAGCCGCAACCCCGGCGGGTTGCCCTCGCGTCAGTCGCCCTGCTGGAGGCGGCCCAGGGCGGCCTTTGCGCGTTGCTCCAGCGCCTGCTGATAGTCGAACGGGGGGCGGTAGGCGAGCGCGGCCTGGAAGGACCGCGCGGCCTGGAGCGTGTCGCCGTGCTGCGTGTGGATCTCGCCGATGTAGAACTGGCTCCAGGGCGGCCACTGCGTCCCGGCTGCGCCGTGCGCGACGGCGTAGCGATGGGCGTGCAGGGCTTCGGCCAGGCGGCCTTGCGCCTGGTAGACGCGTCCGAGGCGGTAGGCGGCCTCGGCGCGGATGGCCGGCGGAGCCTCCGGCGCCTCAAAGACCGCCTGCAGCACGGCCTCGGCGCGGGCGTAGCGCCCGGCGTCGTAGGCGTTGCGGCCCAGCAGCAGTTGCCGCTCCAGCGGCGTCAGCGGCGCGGCCAGCAGCCGCCTGGCGGCCCGGTAGGCCGAGGCATCGCTGTCGTAGGCGCGCCGGTCGTTGACCTGTTCGTAGAAGCGTAGCGCCTCGTCGCGGCGGTCCAGCATTTCCAGCGTCAGGCCCATTTCGAGGTACGCCTGCGCCTTGAGCGCCAGGCCCCGGTGGCGCTTCAGGTAGTGCCGGTAGTGCCCTTCGGCCTCCGCGAAGCGGTTCTGGCGAAAGAGCGCCTGCGCCAGGAAGAAGTCGGCGTAGTCGACGTAGAAGTAGGGGGCGGTGGTGCCGGCGTGCACGGCGGCGGCCAGGAAGCCCTCTGCCGCTTCGGCCTGCCGGTTCGAGAGCAGCCCGTAGCCGTAGAGGTAGGCGAAGAGCGGGCTGTGCGGGTAGGCGCCTTGCAGGCGGGCGAGTGTCTGCATCCCGCCCGCCGCCGAGTTGTTGAGCATGATGTCGGCCATGGCGAGCACGACGAGCGCCTCTTCGCGGCTGAGGCGGCTGCGCTCGGCGGCCAGCCCCAGCTCGTCGAGGCCCTGCGCGATGGTGCCGCCATAGCCCAGCAGCTTGAGCAGCGTGCGGTAGGCGCCGGGGAGCGAGCCGATGAACAGGTGCAGCAGCCCCATCCCCGCGTAGGGTTCGTAGAAGGCGGCGTCGGCCTCGATGGCGTCTTCGAGGTGCAGGTACGCCTTCCTTCCCGCCAGCGCCGCGCCCAACGAGCGCTCCGTCTTGGCCGCCGCCACGGCCCGGTGCAGGTGCGCCGCGCCGGTCAGAAAAGACCGCCACCGGGAGGCCGGCAGCGCGTCGAGCCGCGCCAGCAGCGAATCGGACCGCGCGAAGAACTCGTCGAAGTAGACGCGTTCGTCGGTGACGAGGGCTTTGAGGAAGGAGGCCAGGGCGAGGTAGTAGCCGGCGGCCGGCCCGCCGTCGGCGGTGCGGGCCAGGCGGCGGAAGGCGTGCTCGGCGTCGCTCAGGCGGAAGTGCAGCAGGTGGCCGCGCCCCTCCTCGAACAGGCGCTCGGAAGCCTCGGAGGCCAGCAACATCGGGCGCTCGGCCTGCGCCCGGCACGGCGCCGCCAACGCGCCGAGCACGCAAAGCAGCCAACCCACCCGAAGCGCGTGCATGCCAACCCTCCGTTTTTCTGAAACGGCGTTACCCGAAGCGTTTCCTCCGACCAACGTATCGGCCTGCGGAGGCGGGCCTGTAGCGCCGAAGACCGCGCCGCGCCTCCTGCCCCCTGGGTCAGGCCGGGCCTTCGACGGCGTGCAGGACGGCCTCTGACGCCGCGTCGGGGTGGGCCTGGCCGAGCTGGCCTTCGCTGGCGGCCACGATGGTCGCCACCGTGGTGTCGCCGGTGACGTTGGTGACGGTGCGGCACATGTCGAGGATGCGGTCGACGCCCAGGATGAGTGCGATGCCGGCGCTGGGCACGCCCACGGATTCGAGGATGATCACCAGCATGATGATGCCGGCGCTGGGCACCGCCGCCGTCCCGATGGAAGCCAGCACGGCGGTGAAGATGATGGTCAGTTGCGCGCCCAGGTCGAGGTCGATGCCGAGCGTCTGGGCGATGAAGACGGCGGCGACGGCCTGGTAGAGCCCCGTCCCGTCCATGTTGATCGTCGCGCCCAGCGGCAGCACGAACGACGAGACTTCCTCGGAGACGCCCAGGTTCTTCTCGGCCACTTCCATCGTCACCGGCAGCGTGGCGCCGCTCGACGAGGTGGAAAAGGCCACGAGCTGCGCCGGCGCGATCCCCGCAAAGAACTGCCGGATGTTCATCGGGGTGAAGAGTTTCAGCAGGCTCGGATAGGTCACGAAGGTGTGGATGACCAGGCCCAGCAGCACCGCGATCATGTAGTAGCCGAGCGCCCCCAGCAGTTCGACGATCTGCCCCAGGTTATCCTTGGCGATGGACGTGATGGTGTCGGCCAGCAGCGCGAAGACGCCCACGGGCGCCGTCACCATGATCATCTCGACGGCCTTGATGATGAGCGCGTCGAGGCTCTCGAAGAATTTCAAGAGCGGCTCGGCCTTCTCCTTCGGGATCATGATCAGCCCGATGCCCAGAAAGATGGCGACGAAGACCACCTGGAGCATGTTGCGGTTGTTGGCCGCCGAGCCGAAGAAGTTCTCCGGCACCATGTCCACGATGGTCTGGAGCGGGCCGCGCTCTTTGGCCGCCTCCGCCGACTCGAGGTTGCCGGCCATGTCGCCCTCGTAGGTCTGCTGGAGCCGGTCGCGCATGTCCTGGGGCACCGCCTTGCCGGGCTGGAGCACGTTGACGAGCACCAGGCCGATGATGAGGGCGATGACCGTCGTGCCGATGTAGATGCCGATGGTCTTGCCGCCGATGCGCGAGAGCTTCTTCAGGTCCGAGAGCGAGGCCACGCCGGTGATGAGCGAGGCCAGGATCAGCGGCACGGCGATCAGCTTGAGCAGGTTGATGAAGATCGTCCCGAACGGCCCGATCCAGTCGGAGGTGAACTGGCTCCACCCCGCCGCCGCCGCGACGATGCCGAAGATCAACCCGAGGACGAGGCCGATGATGATCTGCCAGTGCAGCTTTTTATACCACGGCATGTCGATTGGGGATTGTGGAGTGCGGAGTGGGGAGTGGACGCGTGCCTGGGCGGGCCGGCTTCTTGGTGATCGAAGACGGGGATTCGTTTCCGGGGCGACGCAAGAGCCGAAGCAAAACTAAGAAGCGAAATCCGCCGCTAGGAAGCAAGCCATGGCCAGCGCCGCGCCCGAAAGCGTGCAGAGCCAGTTGACCTGGTCGTTGCGCATCCACGCCCAGCCTCGGATCAACGGATGCGGGCCTTCCGCCGAGGCGGCGCGCTCGGTCTCCTGCCCGGTGGCCGGGTCGAGGAAGCGGGCCTGGATCGTCGCGCCGGCCAGGCTGTCGAGCAGCGAGGCCGCCAGGCCACCCAGCACGACGGCCGCCGCCGCGCTCCCCCCGTCGAAGCCGGCAAACCGCCCGGCGGCGAAGGGCCAGGCGCTCAGCCAGACGACCAGCGCCCCGGCCAGCGCCCCCGCCGTGCCCACCGCCGAGACCGCTCCTGAGGTGCCCGGCGGCACGCGCCGCAGCGTGGTGATGAGCCGGGGCCGGCCTCGCCAGAGCGTGCCCACCTCGGTGCCCCACGTGTCTGCCGTAGCGGCGGCGAAGGCGCCCAGAAAGCCCCAGTACCAGACGTCGGCGGGGGCGGCGGCGTGGACGAGCAGCAGCGCCCAGGCCGCCCCTCCGTTGGCCAGCACCTGCCCGGCGTCCCGGCGGCTTCCCTGCTCGCTGAGGACCTCCGCCGCCGCCTTGCGCCGCCTGCCCAGCTTCGAAAGCCCGCTCGAAAGCACGAAGAAGGTGAAGGCGGGCACGGCCCAGGCCCAGCCGCCCAGCCCGATCACCGACGCCGCCAGCAGTCCGCCGGCCACCGCGCCCGAGGCGTTGAGCCATCGCAGGCGGTAGGCCGCCGCGCCGAAGACCAGCCCGGCCAGCACAGCTCCCAGCGCTACGATCAAACGTTCCGGCATCTTCGCGCCCTCCAGCTGCCCGCTTCAGTCCTCGATCTTCAAGTCCCGGCGCAGTTCCCGGCTTTTGCTCGTCTTCCAGATGAACTGATCGACGAAGTAGTGGTGCAGCGGGAAGCCCAGCAGCAAGCCCTTGAGCAGCGCGTCGGTGTGGATGGCGCCGAAGAGCGCGTAGTCGCTGCTGATGACGAACGGGGTACAGCCGGGGTGCAGGGCGAACGTGCAGCCGAGCAGGCGAAAGACGAGGGCGAAGAAGATGGCGCAGCCGAAGTAGGTCAGCAGGTTGCGCGAGATCTTCGGCGCCAGCCCGTACGACCGCCGGTCCACGCCGGGCCGGTGATACCGGTTGCGGTGATGAAACCAGACGATGGCGTGGTACTGGATGTCGTGGAAGATGGTGATGAAGGCGGAGAAGGCCAGCAGGCTGGCCGTCAGCACGGCGGTTGAGAAGCACACGTAGACGTGCAGCGGCACCACGGCCAGCAGAAAAAGCACCTTCGGCGCGTTGACCGGCTCGCCCCGGCGCAGCCTGGCCGCCTGCCGCAGGGCGAAGGCCAGGGCCAGCGTCCCGATGAGTGCGGCGGAGCCGGCCACGAGCCAGTGCTCCCACGCCAGCGCGCCCAGGTAGCCGCCGTCGAAGAGGGCCGCCAGGCGCCCGCCGTCGGGCAGCGCCGGATAGGCCGGCAGCGCCGCCGGCAGACCCAGTTGCGTCCGCACTTCCGGATGGCGCACGAGGAAGGCCGCGAAGGGCAGCAGCAGCCCCCCGTAGAGCAGCGCGCCGTCGAGCCGCGCGTCGAGCCGCGCCGTGTCGCCGTTTTTTTTCTGGTAGAGGCGCAGGAAGCCGTAGTGCT
>JBFGTT010000144.1:0-7706 GCA_041565995.1 Rhodothermales bacterium | reverse complement strand
GACCCCATCCTGCGCCTCAAAGCCTACCTCCTCGACGGCGCCCTGGCCGACAACGACGCGCTCGACGCGATTGACGAGGCGGTCAAGCAGGAGGTGCTCGCCTCGGTTGAGTTTGCCGAAAACAGCCCGTTCCCGCCGCTGGAGGCTATCTACGAGGACGTCTACGTGCAGGAGGATTATCCTTTTCTGGCCTGAGGACGGCTTACGGTGAACGCAGCGCCCCGGCGTGGGCCGGACGCTTGCGACCGGCAACCTGAGACCCAAGACCCAAGAACCAAGCACGAAGGACGAATTCATGGCAGAATTGCAACTCCGAGAGGCGCTCCGCGCGGCGATGGTCGAGGAGATGGACCGCGACGAGACCATCTTTCTGATGGGCGAGGAGGTGGCCGAGTACAACGGCGCCTACAAGGTCAGCGAGGGGATGCTCGAACGCTTCGGCTCCCGGCGCGTCATCGACACCCCCATCAGCGAGAACGGCTTTGCGGGCCTGGGCGTCGGCGCGGCCATGAACGGGCTGCGGCCCATCATCGAGTTCATGACGTGGAACTTCGCCTTCGTCGCCATCGACCAGCTCATCAACAACGTCGCCAAGATCCGGTACATGTCCGGCGGGCAGTTCAAATTCCCCATCGTCTTTCGGGGGCCGAACGGTGCCGCCGGGCAGCTGGCCGCCACGCACAACACCTCGGTCGAGGCCCTCTACAGCTACTTTCCCGGCCTGAAGGTCATCTCCATCTCCAACCCGGACGACGCCAAGGGCCTGCTCAAGAGCGCCATCCGCGACGACGACCCGGTGCTCTTTCTGGAGAGCGAGCTGATGTACGGCATGCGGGGGGAGGTCTCCGACGAGGAGGACTACACGATCCCCATCGGCAAGGCGCGCATCGCCCGCGAGGGCGACGCCGTCACGCTCATCGGCCACAACAAGAGCTACTGGCTGGCCCTCGAAGCCGCCGACCTGCTGGCCGAGGAGGGCTACCACGCCGAGGTCATCGACCCACGCACCATCCGCCCGTACGACTGGGACACCGTCATTGCTTCCGTCAAGAAGACCAACCGGTGCGTCATCATCGACGAGAGCAACCCCTTCGGCAGCGTGGCCTCGGAGGTGGCCTTCCAACTCCAGGCGCGCGCCTTCGACTATCTCGACGCGCCCGTCGCCCGCGTGACGGCCAAGGACGTGCCGGCGCCCTACGCCAAGAACCTCATCGAGTACTACATGCCCAGCGCCCAGGCCGCCTACGAAGCCGCCAAAAAGGTGATGTACGTCGATTGAAGCGGTCAGCGGACGGCTTTCAGCCTGGTTCCCCGGCCGCCCCGCTCCCCCGTTCCTCGTTAACTTGCTGAACGCTGATAGCTGAAGGCTGATAGCTAAAAAAAACTATGGCGTTACCGGTTGAAATGCCCAAGATGAGCGACACGATGGAGGAGGGCGTGCTCGTGGCGTGGCTCAAGGAAGAAGGCGAGGAGATCGCTGCCGGCGACGTGATTGCGCAGGTGGAGACCGACAAGGCCACGATGGACCTCGAAGCCTACGACGACGGCGTGTTGCTCAAGCGGGTCATCGGCGAGGGCGACGCCGTGCCCATCGGCGCGCTCATCGCCGTGCTGGGCAAGGCGGGCGAAGACATCTCCGGCGTGCTCGCGCGCTACGAGCAGGGCGGCGACGGCGCCGCCAAAGCCTCCGCGCCGCCGGTGCAGCAGGAGCCGGCGCCGGCGCCGGCCGCGACCCCGGCGTCGTTGGGCGACGGCGCGCCCGCCCGCAGCGCGCCGCAGCCTGCGGCCCGCGCCGCCGCGCCGCCCGAGGGCGACGGACGCCTGAAGGTCTCGCCGCTGGCCCGCAAACTCGCCGGCGACCACGGCCTCGACCTGGCGGCCATCCGGGGGTCCGGCCCCGAAGGACGCATCATCAAGCGCGACGTGGAGGCGGCGCTGGCCCAGCAGGAGGCGGCCCCGGCGCGCCGGCCCGAACCGGTCCTCGCCGAAGCGGCGCCCTACGAGGCCGTGCGCCTCTCGCAGATGCGCAAGACCATCGCCCGCCGCCTGGCCCAGAGCAAGTTCACTGCGCCGCACTTCTACCTGACGGCGGACATCGACATGGAGCAGGCCGTCGACTTCCGGCAGCGGCTCAACGTGCTGGCCGAGCAGCAGGAACGTCCCAAGATTTCTTTCAACGACCTGATCACGAAGGCGTGCGCGCTGGCGTTGCGCCGGCATCCCTTCGTCAACGCCTCGTATCTGGAAGAGGAGGGCGAGATCCGGCAGCACCGGGCGGTGCACGTGGGCGTGGCCGTCGCCATCGACGAGGGGCTGGTGACGCCCGTCATCCGCCACGCCGACCAGAAAGGGCTGGGTCAGATCGCCGAGGAAACGCGCGCGTTGGCCGAGCGGGCGCGCGAGCGCAAGCTCCAGCCCGACGAGATGGCCGGCTCGACGTTCACCACCAGCAATCTGGGCATGTTCGGCATCGACGAGTTCACGGCCATCATCAACCCGCCCAACGCCTGCATCCTCGCCATCGGCGCCATCCGCGACGTGCCGGTGGTGCGGGACGGCCAGGTCGTGCCGGGCAAGCGCATGAAGGTGACGCTCTCGTGCGACCACCGCCTCGTCGACGGTGCTACCGGCGCGCAGTTCCTCGGCACCGTCCGGCAGTACCTCGAAGAGCCGCTGCATTTATTGCTTTAGCGCCGTCAGCGGTCAGCCCTGAGCGTCGGCCACCGGGTCTTCGAGCTGAGGGCTGACGGCTGAAAGCTGCCTATGAAAATCGCCCATCTCTCCGACATTCATTTCGGTCGCATCGCCTATCCCGAAATCGTCGACGTGTTGCTCCGAGAGGTCAATGCAATGGGCGTGGACCTGGTAGCCGTCAGCGGGGACCTGACGCAGCGCGCCCGCCCGGCGCAGTACCAGGCCGCCCGCGCCATGCTCGACGCCTTCGAGGCGCCGACGCTGGTGGTGCCCGGCAACCACGACGTCTACGCCTGGTGGCACCGGCCCCTGATGCGTGTCTTCCGCCCGCTGCGCCGCTACCGGCAGTACATCACCGGCGACCTGGCGCCTACGTTCGAGCACGACGGCGTGGCGGTGCTGGGCATCAACTCGGCCTACGGGCGCACGGTGAAGGGCGGGTGGATCGGGGCGGCCGCCCGCTCCCGCGTCGAGAGCTACTTCGCGGGCCGGAACGCCGGCGTCTTCAAGATTCTCGTGGTGCATCATCACCTGACGAAGCTCCAGGCGTTGGGCCGGCACGACGTGGTGGGCCGGGGGCGCAAGACGCTGCAAGCGGCGCTGCGGGCCGGTGTCGATCTGATTCTCTGCGGGCACCTGCACGTCTCGCACATCGAGCCGGTGGAGGTGAGGCCGGCCCGGCATCGCCTGGTGATTGCCAGCGCCGGGACGGCCACCAGCGACCGGGGGCGCAAGCCGCACCGCCGCACCAACTTCTACAACGTCGTCGAGGTGCAGCCGGCGTGCTTCGCCATCGAGGAGCGGCGCTACGACCCCGCCGCGCAGCGGTTCGTGACGGAGCGCCGCACGCGCTTCGACCGGGAGGCCGGCGTCCGGTAGCGCGGCGCAACGGCGCAGGTTTTCGTCGTTTTACGTTTCCCGGATGCGTGCTGCGGCGTTTCAGAGCGGGATCGCCACCATCAGGCCGCCCGTCGTTTCGACCTTATCCAGGCCCGGCGGCGTTTTTCCCTCGTCGGCGAACCGGTCCAGGATATTTTCCAGCACGGCCTGGATCTTCTGTTGCGCTTCTTCGCGGGTCGATCCCCAGATGGAGGCGCCGATGTGCTCCCAGGGTGGATAAAATGCGCGAAAGCCGTCGTCCTGCGGCTCGAGTTCTACGCGGAAGAGATACGTTTTCATGGTCTCCTGGCCTCCGGGGTCCGGCTGGTGCGGATCACAAGATAGGAGAAGTGGACCATCGACGGCGCTGCAAAAAGGGAGGCCCGACCGAAAGGTTGCATCTTTTGCTATCTTTGAGGCACGCGGTAGAGCCGGTGCGTGTTGCCGCCGATACACGGGTTTGCCGGTGCCGCGTGGTCTTTCATCGCTCCGCCGCGACGCCGGCGCCAGGCACGCCTCAGGCTCAGGCGATCACACGAGTCGCTAACCTCAAACCGATGCAACGCCCATGACGAAGACGATCCGCACGATGGGCGCTCAGGCCCTTTGCTTGAGCGCTTTTTGCTGGATGCTGGCCGCCGTCCCCGCCGCGACGGCGCAGGAGACCGTTCCGCCCGCCGCCGACGCGCGGCTCTACGAGATTGCGGCGGCGGCCTCGCCCGCGCGCCTGGAAGCCGACATCCGCCGGCTCGCCGGCTTCGGCACGCGCAACACGATGTCCGACACGCTTTCGCAAACGCGCGGCATCGGCGCGGCGCGGCGCTGGATCAAGGCCGAGTTCGACCGGATCTCGGCGGCCTGCGGGGGTTGCCTGGAGGTTTTCTACCAGCGCACGCTGGTGCCGGCGGAGGGCAACCGGCGCATTCCCGAAGACACCTGGGTGGTCAACGTCGTCGCCATTCAGCGCGGCACGAGGCACCCGAACCGCTACGTCGTCATGAGCGGCGACATCGACTCGCGGGCCTCCAGCGGCACCGACGCCACCACCGACGCACCCGGCGCCAACGACAACGCCTCCGGCATGGCCGGCACGCTCGAAGCCGCCCGCCTCCTGACGCAGTACACCTTCGGCAGCAGCATCGTCTACACCGGGCTTTCGGGCGAGGAGCAGGGCCTCTACGGCGGCCAGCACCTGGCGCAGAAGGCCCGCGACGAGGGCTGGGACATCGCCGGCGTGCTCAACAACGACATGATCGGCAACATCGCCGGCATCGACGGCGTCATCGACAACACCACCTTCCGCGTCTTCTCCGAGCCGACGCCCGCCACCGACACGCTGCGCCAGCACCAGCTCCGGCGCTTTTACGGCGGCGAGGTGGACGGCCCCTCGCGCCAGCTCGCCCGCCACATCGCCCGCCTGACCGACCGCTACATCCCCAACCTGGAGGCCCGGATGATCTACCGGCTCGACCGCTTCGGGCGCGGCGGGCACCACAAGCCCTTCAACGACCTGGGCTTCCCCGGCGTCCGCATCATGGAGACGCACGAGCACTACCACCGCCAGCACCAGGACGTACGCGTCGAGGACGGCATCGCCTACGGCGACGTGATTGAGGGTGTCAACTTCGAGTACGCGGCGAAGCTCACCGCCGTCAACGCCATCACGCTGGCGTCGCTGGCCTGGGCGCCGCCCGCGCCGCAGAACGTCCGCATCGGCGGGGCGGTGCAGCCTTCGACGACGCTGGCCTGGGACCCCGTCGAGGATTCCCACCTGGCCGGCTACAAGGTCTACTGGCGCGATACGACGGCGCCGCAGTGGCAGCACAGCCGCTTCGTAGGCGCCGTCCCGCGCTACACCCTCGAAAACCTGGTCATCGACAACTACCTCTTCGGCGTGGCCGCCGTCGGGCGGGATGGGCACGAGAGCGTGGTCGCCTTTCCGGAGGGGTTGCTGGGGCGGTGATGGTTTCAGCTTACAGCGGTCAGCTTACAGCGGTCAGCTTGATGGTCTTTGACTTATTAATCGGGTCATGCAAGGCGCCTCTCCCCGTTGCGAAGGGGGACGTGCAGAGCGGCCCTGTGCCGGCGTACCCGATTATTTTGTCAACGACCATACAGCTGACCACCAGGGGCGGTCGCGGCTGGCATTCCTGAACACGCAAGCTCTTGCGCACCCAGAAACTCAAGCACTTCCTCCATGCCGAAGCCGTCGCGCGCGGGTTGACCGCCGGGGGGGTGCGGGGGGAGGCCGCCGGGCGGCTGGCCGGGCAGATGGCCCGTGTGGCGGCGCGGCTGCGCGCCGACGGCCAGGCCGTCGAGGCGCCGGCCTGCGCGTTCTTCGTGCCGGGGCGCATCGAGGTGCTGGGCAAGCACACCGACTACGCCGGCGGCAGCAGCCTCGTCTGCGCCATCGAGCGCGGCTTCTGCGTGATCGCCCTGCCGGAGGCGGCGACCAGGCTCCACCTGACGGCGGCGGAAACGGGCGAGACGGTCTCGCTGGCGCTGCGCGAGGACCTGGCTCCCCGACCCGGCCACTGGTCCACCTACGCGGCGACGGTGGCGCGGCGCGCGGCGCGCAACTTTCCGGGCGCGCTACGCGGCGGGCGCTTCGCCTTCGCCAGCGACCTGCCGCAGGCCGCCGGGATGAGCAGTTCGAGCGCCCTGGTGGTGGCCGTCTTCCTGGCCCTCAGCGCCCTGGGCGACCTGACCCGCCATCCCGCCTACCGCCAGCACATCGACGGCAAAGAACGCCTGGCGCACTACCTCGGCTGCGTCGAGAACGGGCAGACGTTTGGTACGCTCGTGGGCGACCGGGGCGTGGGCACCTTCGGCGGCAGCGAGGATCACACCGCCATTCTGTGCGCCGTGCCGGGCACGTTGCGCCGCTACGCCTACGCGCCGACGCGCTTCGAACGGGCGGTGCCGCAGCCTGCCGGCTACGTCTTCGTCCTCGCCGCGAGCGGCGTGACGGCGGAGAAGGCGGGCGCGGCGCAGGCGCGCTACAACCGGGCGGCGCGGCTGGCTGCAGCGGCGGCGCAAGCCTGGCGGGCCGCCACCGGTCGCGACGATCCCCACCTGGGCGCCGCCCTCGCCGGTCCTGTCTTCGCGCGAGATCGGATGCTCCAGGCCCTCCGCGCCCACGCCCCAGCCGGCTTCGCCGCCGCCGACCTGATCGACCGCTTCGAACACTTCTACACCGAAAACGCGCTGATCCTCCCCGCCGCCGTCGAAGCCCTGGCCGCCGGCGACCTGCCGGCTTTCGGTGCCCTCGTGGATCGCTCGCAGCGGGCCGCCGAACGGTTGCTCAAGAACCAGATCGAGGAGACGATTTTTCTGGCCCGGCAGGCGCGCGCGCTCGGCGCCGTGGCGGCTTCGGCCTTCGGGGCGGGTTTCGGCGGGTCGGTGTGGGCGCTGGTGCAGGCGGGAGGGGCGGAGGATTTTCTGGAAGCCTGGGCGGGGCGCTACGCGGCGGCGTTCCCGGAGGCGGCGCGGCGGTCGTCGTTTTTCGTCGAGCAGTCCGGGCCGGCGGCGTTCCAACTCGACGTGACGTAAGGACGGGGTAAGGACGAGACGACGTGTGGAGGTATGGACGAACTTTCGTCCTCTCGTCGATGCGTCCTTCATCGGAGGGGTATTGATTACGAGCGCCTTCTTGTGTTTTCTTGGCGTGCATCCTATCGCAGCGAGGGATAGATCATGCATCGGAGAACTTTTTTACGCAACCTCGGCGGCGGTGCGGCGGTGCTGGCGCTGGCGGGCTGTGCCTCGGAGCCGGAGCAGCAAGCGAGCGCCGGGCCGACGTTCGAAGAACGGCAGGCCGAGGCGCAGCGCTGGTTTCAGGACGCCCGTTTCGGCCTGTTCGTCCACTGGGGCGTCTACAGCGTGCTCGGCAAGGGTGAGTGGGTCATGCAGAACGACCGGATGAGCGTCGCCGATTACGAGCAGTTGCCGCCGCAGTTCGACCCCACCGGCTACGACCCGGCGGCGTGGGTCCGCCTGGCCAAGGAGGCCGGTATGCGCTACGTCACCATCACCTCGAAGCACCACGACGGCTTCGCCATGTGGCATTCGAAGGTCAGCCGCTACAACGTCGTCGATGGCACGCCCTACGGCCGGGACGTGCTCAAGCTGCT
>JBFGTT010000143.1:0-7708 GCA_041565995.1 Rhodothermales bacterium | reverse complement strand
CTGGTCGATCCCACGCGCACCAACCCGATCCAGCAATGGCAGCAGCGCGCCGCCGAGTCGGAACTGCTGGGGTTGATCGCCCTGGAAGGCTCGCTCGACGCCGCCGCCTACACGGTGGGGCCGGGCGACGTCTTCAGCGTCTCGGCCGGGGGCGCCTATCCGCTGCTGGTGGCTGTGCCCGTCTCGGCGGACGGCCACCTCGTCATCCCCGAAGCCGGCAGCATCCCGGCGGCCGGGCGCACGCTCGAAGCCGTGCAGCGCGAGGCCACCGCCGCCCTGCGCGAGCGCTACCGCAACGTGCAGGTGGAGGTGAGCCTGACGCTGCCGCGCCAGTTCTACGTCCACATCACCGGGGCGGTGCCCGAACCGGGCCGCTACCTGACGCAGCCGCTGGCCCGCGTCGACGACGCCCTCCAGCAAGCCTTCGCCGCCGAGGTGCGCGCCCGGCCCGACCCCACCGCCGACGACGTCCCGCGCATCTTCGGCTCGGCTACGTCGCACCGGCCCCTCATCCACGAGGACTTCCGCCCGGCCCTGCGCAACGTGCTCGTCACGCACCGCGACGGCACCCGGCAGACGCTCGACCTGATCCGCTACTACACCACCGGCGACACGCGCAACAACCCGTACCTGCTCGACGGCGACGTGGTGACGGTGCCCTCCTACCACCAGCAGCGCGACGGCGTCCGCGTCTCCGGCGAGGTCGCCTTCCCCGGCACCTTCGACTACCGCCCCGGCGACACGGCGCTCGACCTGCTGACGCTGGCCGCCGGCCCCGACGGCCTGGCCGCCCTGGCACAGGTGCGCCTGACGCGCCGCGTGTCCGGCGGCGAACCCACCACGCGCCTGCTCGACGTGGCCGCCCTGCGCGAGGGCCAGCGCGTGCCGCTGGCGCCGGGCGACCACCTCAACGTGCTGCCCCGCGAACTCGCCCAGGCCGCCATCTTCGGCCTCGTCGAGTATCCGGGCACCTATCCCATCGAGGCGGGCAAGACGACGCTACGCGAGCTGGTGGCGCTCGCCGGCGGCCTCAAGGCCGACGCCGACCTCAACGCCGCCTTCCTCGAACGCCGCAAGTCGCAGGCCTTCAAAGAAGACGGGCGCACCAGCGACCTCGACTTCTTCAGCCGCGCCTACCTGAGCAGTTCCAACAGCGCCAACCGGATCGTGGCCAACCTCCGCGCAGCGCTGGCCGAGGGCGGCCCGGACGTGGTGCTCTACGACCAGGACCGGGTGGTCTTCCCGCGTAGCGAGGGCACCGTCTTCGTCACCGGCAACGTGCCGCAGCCGGGCTACGTCGCCTTCGTCGAGGGGCAGACGGCCCGCTACTACGTCGACCGGGCGGGCGGCCAGGGGGCTTTGAGCAAAGGCGTCTACGTCTTTGAGGACGGCACGGGGCAGGTGCGCACGGGCGAGGGCGCGCTCGTGCGCGAGGGCGACACCGTCTTCGTCAACCGCGAGGACATCGCCGAGACGCCGGAGGTGGCGGCGCTGCTGCTGAGCGACCGGAACGCCCGGCGGCAGGCGCGCATTATGACGACGCAGACCATCGTCACCAGCCTCACCGCCGCCATCAGCATCATCGCGACCTTGAAGAGCTTCGGCGCTTTTGACTGACGCGCGCCCCCTTTCCCCAGCGATCCATGGCGAATAACCACGAGCGCTTTCCCGACCCGTTCCCGACGAATGCGGAGCGCCGCGACCGCGCCGAGCGCAGCCTCTGGGAGATCCTGGGCCGCCTCTACCGGCGGCGCCGGTTCATCCTGGCCTTCACCGGCGGCGTGGCCGTGCTGGCCGTCGTCATCTCCCTGTTGATCGACAACTGGTACCGGGCCGAGACGCGCCTGATGCTGCCGGCCCGCAGCGGCGCCGGCCTCGTCTCGGCGGCCGTCCTGGACAACCTGCCCACGGCGGCCAAGTCGATCCTCGGCGGCGCCTCGGGCGATTACGCCCGCTACCTGACGGTGCTCACCAGCCGCAGCATATACGAGGCCGTCGTGGACTCGTTCGACCTGGTGCGCGTCTACGAGACGCACGAGAGCAAGACGCCGCGCCCCGACGCCGTCCGCATCCTGCAAGACAACGCCGAGTTCCTCCTTGACGACGAGTACGAGTTCCTGACCGTCGCCGTCACCGACACCGACCCGCAGCGCGCCGCCAACCTGGCCAATTTCTTCGTCAGGAAGCTCAACGAGATCAACGCGCAACTTTCGGCGCAGAGCGCGCGCAACTTCCGCGTCTTCGTCGAAGACCGGTACAACAAGACGGTGGCCGAACTCGACTCGGTGATGCAGGCCGGGCGGGCCTTTCAGGAAAAATACGGCGTGCTGGACCTGCCCAAGCAGGGCGAGCAGTTCTTCGAGTACATGGCGCAGTTGCGCCTGGCGGCCATCCAGGCCGAGGGCGAGTACGAGACGCTGCTGAGCCAGTTCGGCCCGCAGCATTCGCTGGTGCAAGGGGCGCGCGAGGCGGCGCGGGCGGCCAACAGGAAGTACCAGGGCGCGCTGGCAGGCCGGGAGCAGTTGCTGCCGGTGCCCCGGCAAGCCCTCCCGGAAGTGTCGGTGGGCTACCTGGAGCTGGAGCGGGAGCGGCTGATCCTGGCGACGCTGCTCGAATACATCCGCCCCGTGCTCGAAGAGGCGCGCTTCGACGAGGAGCGGACGGTGGAGGCGGTGCAGGTGGTGGACGTGGCGGTGCCGCCGGCGCGCAAGGCGGGGCCGAGGCGGTCGGTGATCTGCATCGCGGCGACGCTCTCGGCGTTCCTGCTGGCGGTGTTGTTCGCGCTGGCGCATACGTGGTGGCAGCGCCATCACGCCTACTTCGCGCACCGACTCCGCGAAGCCGCCGACGAGGCCGCGCCCGCCCCGTCGGATCCCCCCTCGTCCGAGCCGGTCACGTCGGCATGAAGCTGCTCTCGTCTGCGCGCTTGAGCCTGACGCCCGAAGCGTTTCGGCGGTGGGGCAACCTGGCGCTGGGAGGCGCGCTGGCCTTCGGGTTGCTGGTGCTGCTGCTCTTGACGTGGCGTGCGCCGGACCTGCTGCCCGGCTTTGCGCTGCTGCTGCTGGCGGGCGCGGGGGCGTGGTACCTGTTCCAGCGCCCGCTGCTGAACCTGTTGGTGCTCCTGGCCGCCTCCGTGGCCATCTCCGACTACGAGGCCGGCATCCAGCTCGCCGAGGTGCTCTACGGCCTCTACCTGGCGGCCTTCCTGGCGCACTGGTTCCTCACCCGGCGCTTTTTGTACCGGGAGCAGATCCTGCACACCACCGAGGAGAAGGCGCTGATGCTGTTCCTGGCGCTGGCGGCGTGCTCGCCCGCGCTGACGTTCCTCTTCGGCGGGCGCTTCAGCGGGGTGATGAGCGAGGCCTTCGCGCTCTCGATGCTGGCGCTCTACTTCCCGGTCAAGGAAGCCTGCCTGCGGCACCGCCACGGGCTCCTGATGATCCTGCTGGTCATCGGCTGGATCGGGCTGTTCACGGCGCTGCGCAATTTTATGCACTACCAGGAGATCCTGCTCAAGGCCACGCAAGCCTGGCAGGTGGCGCGAGGCCGGGTTGCCACCAACGACAGCCTGGTGATGGCGCCGTCGGTGGTCTTCCTGGTGGTGCTGATCTTCGCGCGGCAGTGGCGGCACCGCGTGGTGCTGCTGGGCGCCTTCCTTACGTTCTTCGCCGGGCTGCTGCTGACGCAGAGCCGGGGCTACTGGGTGGCGTTTCTGCTGGGCGCCCTGGTGCTTTTCCTGCTGGTCGACCGGCGCTACAAGACCCGCCTGGTGCTGCTGGGGCTGGCCGGCCTGGCGAGCGTCCTGCTCATAGGCTTCGTCTTCTTCGGCGACTACGTCACGCTCATCGGGGCCAGCCTGCTCAAGCGGTTTGCCTCGCTGGGCACCGCCGCCAGCCGCGACCTCTCGCTCATCAACCGGTTCTACGAGAGCAAGGTCGTGCTGGGCTACATCCTGGAGAATCCCGTCCTGGGCTACGGCATGGGCGTCTCATACTATTTCTACGACCTGACGTCGGACACCACGCGGGTCGATACGTTCATCCACAACGGCTACCTGGCGCTCTGGTACAAATTCGGCGTCTGCGGGCTGGCGCTGGCCCTTTTCTTCTGGCTGCGTACGGCCTGGCGCGGCGTGCAGGCCTTCCGGCTCCGCGAGGCGCCGGCCCTGCCGCGCGTCTGCGGGCTGGCCGCCGCCGCCACACTGGCCGCCTTCACCGTCTCGACGCTCACCTCGAACCCTTTTTATCTGAACGACACGACGTTCATCCTGGGCGTGCTGACGGGCCTGGCCGGCGGCGCCTACGCCCGCGCTACGTACCGGCCACGTAAAACGTAAGGGGCCTGCCGCGTCGTTTCTGCAAAGCGCCCGCACGGGTGCCGCGCCATGAGCTACCGTTTTCACATAAAAAGGCTGCTGCGCAAGGCCGGGTACGACCTCGTGCGCTTCGACGTGAGCCACTCGGCCACGGCGCGGCGGATGCGCCTGCTCCGGCACTACGGCATCGACCTGGTGCTCGACGTAGGCGCCAACGCGGGCCGCTACGCGCGGGACCTGCGGCGCACCGGCTACCGGGGCCGCATCGTCTCCTTCGAACCGCTCTCGTCGGCCTACGCCGGCCTGGCCCGCGCCGCCGCGCAGGATCCACTGTGGGAGACGGTGAACGTGGCGCTGGGCCGCGAGCACACGACGGCGCAGCTCCACGTGGCTCGCAACTCCGAGAGCAGTTCGCTGCTCGAGATGCTGCCCCGGCACGTCGAGGCGGCGCCGGAGGCCGCCTACACCGACGCCGAAACCGTCGCCGTGCGCCGGCTCGACGATCTCTTCGCCGCCTACGACCGCGCCGACGCCCGCGTCTTCTTGAAGATCGACGCGCAGGGCTACGAGCGGCACATCCTCGACGGCGCCCGGCAGACGCTGGGCCGGATCACGGGGCTGCAGCTGGAGATGTCGCTGGTGCCGCTCTACGAGGGCGAAACCCTCTTCCGGCCCATGATCGACCTGCTGGCGGCGCAGGGCTTCGCGCTCATGTCCATCGAGCCGGGCTTCAGCGACCCGGTCTCGGGCCGCCTGCTGCAGATGGACGGCCTGTTCTTCCGCGAATGAAGCCGGCCCGCGTGCTCGACGCATCCCTCCCCGCCCTCCACCTCGGCTCCTACCGCATGGCGTCCCTGCCCAGGCCCCTCTCGTGCGTCTCCTGCGGGAGCGAGCAGATTACCTGCCTGGGCGAACTGGCGCCGTCCATCCGGTTTGCCGGGCGCACGCTGGCGACGCCGCTGCCCGGCGGCGCGCTCTATGCCTGCCGCCGCTGCCACCTGGCCTTCCGCTTTCCGCTGCTCCCGCAAGACCAACTGGACGAACTCTACCGGCAGGGCGACCCCGCCCTCTGGCAGTACGTCCCCGAAAAGCGGCCCGACTGGCACACGGCCCGCGCCTACTTGCAGGCCCACCACCAGGGCGGCGACGTGCTGGACGTGGGCTGCTTCGACGGCGCTTTCCTGGCCTACCTGGGGCCGGCCTGGCAGCGCTTCGGCGTCGAAATCCACGAGGCCGCCGCGCGGCAAGCGGCGCAACGCGGCGTCCGCCTCGTCGGGCGCGACGTAGCGCAGATCGGGCAGATCGAACGCCGCTTCGACGCCGTGACCGCCTTCGACGTGATCGAGCACGTGGCCGACCCGCGCCGCTTGCTCGAAGCCATGGCCGCGCTCGTCAGGCCGGGGGGCGTCGTCATCCTCAGCAGCGGCAACAGGCAGGCGCGCGCCTGGCAATTCATGGGCAGCCGGTACTGGTACTGCAACCTCCCCGAACACCTGGCCTTCATCGGCGAAACGTGGTGCCGGGGCGCGGCCGAGGGGCTGGGCCTGAACCTGGTCCGCCTGGAGCCGTTCTCGCACGAGGACCGGCAGACGCTCGGGCGCCGGGCGAGCGATGTGCTCAAGAACGCCTTCTACCGCTTCTGGCCGGGCCTCTTCGGCGCGCTCCGCAAGATGGGCCTCGGCGAGCCGGGCTTGCGCCGCCGGGAAGCCCTCAAACGCTTCCCCCCGATGTGGATGACGGCCCGGGACCACCTCGTCGCTATTTTCCAGAAGCCATGATCCGCAAGCGCAGACTGCTGGTGAACGCGGGGGTCGCCGCCGGGCAGGTCGTGGTCATCGGCGGTACGTTCTTCGTGCTCTACCGCTTCCTGCGCGATGAGATCGGCGCGGCGGACTTCGGCGTCTGGGCGCTGGTGCTGGCGACGACCTCCGCCGGCAGCATCGCCAACCTGGGCCTGGCCGCCAGCGCCGTCAAGTTCGTCTCGCAATACCTGGCGCGGGGCCAGCGCGAGCGCGTGGCGCAGATCGTGCAGACCGCCGCGCTCTCAGTGGGCGGCTTCCTGGGCCTGGTGCTGGGGGCCGCCTTCCCGCTGCTCGACGACCTGCTGGCCCTGCTCGTCGAGCCGGCGGACAAGCTGCCGGCGGCGCTCTCGATCCTGCCCTACGCCCTGGCCTCGTTCTGGCTCAGTTCGGTGGCGGGGGTCTTCCTCTCGTGCCTCGACGGGTTTCAGCGCGTGGACCTGCGCGGGATGCTGCTGAGCGCCGCCGCGCTGGCCTACCTGGCGCTGGCCTTCGTGCTGGTGCCCGAGGGCGGCCTCATCGGCATCGCGCAGGCCCAGGTGATCCAGGCCGGGGCGCTGCTGGCGGCCTCGTGGATCGTGCTCCGGCGGCTGCTGCCGGCGCTGCCGCCGGCGCCCTACCGCTGGCGACGCGACGCCTTCCGCGAGATGCTCGGCTACAGCCTCAACTTCCAGGTGATCTCGGCGGGGCAGTTGCTGCTCGAACCGACCGTCAAGGCGCTCGTCTCGCGCTTCGGCGGCGTCGGGATGCTGGCGAACTTCGAATTTGCCTACCGGATGGTGGTCCAGGTCCGGGCGTTGATCGCCACGGCGCACCAGGCCGTCGTGCCCACGATAGCCGACTTGCAGGAGCGCGATCCGGCGCAGATCCGGGCGGTCTACAAGAAGTCGTATCATCTGGTAGCCTACCTTCTGGCGGCGGCGTTGCCGTTTTTGGTGGCCGTCACGCCGCTGGTCTCGCGGCTGTGGATCGGCGTCTACGAGCCGCAGTTCGTGCTCTTCGGCGTGCTGCTGTTCGTGGGCTGGTTCGTGAACCTGGCGGCCAATCCGGCTTATTTTGCCAACCTGGGCACCGGCGAGCTGCGCTGGAACGTCGTCGGGCACGTGGTGATGGGCGTCTTGAGCGCGGGCCTGGGCCTCGTGCTGGGCTGGCGCTTCGGCGGCCCCGGCGTGGTGGTCGGCTTCGTGACGGCCCTGGTGGCGGGCAGCCTGACGATCTCGGTGGCCTACGAGCGGCACTACGGCATCCGCCTGGCCGAACTGCTGCAAGGGGCGACGCTCCGGCTCGGCGCGGCGAGCCTGGCCGGGATGGCCCTCGCGCTGGTGCTGTATTTTCGGCTCGACGCCGCGTGGAACCTCGGCGCCCTGAGCGCGCTGGTCGTCGGCGTCTACGCGGCCTTCGTCGTCGTTCCGCTCTGGCGGCACCCGATGCGCCGGCAGGTGGGCGCGTGGCTGGCGCACCTGCGGCCCGCTCGTCCCGCCGCACCGCACGCCGACCCGCCCTGAGGCAGGCGGCGCGTTCGAGTATGCGAACCCGTAAACAGGCTCCGCGCATGGCGCACATCCTGCTGTTCGACCTCTACACGGGGGGCCAT
>JBFGTT010000142.1:0-7713 GCA_041565995.1 Rhodothermales bacterium | reverse complement strand
GCCCTCTCCATCGCCGGCCTCGCCCTCCGGCAACCGCTCGACAAGTATTCGTTCTTCAAAAGATGGAGGCAAGAGAACGCCTACGGCCGGATGCTCTGCCGCGACGCCGAGCGCTTCCGGCCCGACGTGGTGCTCTCCGGCAACGCCCCGCTCGACGCCCAACGCCGCCTGCTCAAGACCTGCCGCGCCCTCGACGCCCGCTTCGTCTTCTGGGTGCAGGACCTCCTCGGGATGGCGGCGCACCGGCTCCTGCGGCGCAAAATCCCGGTGCTAGGCGCGCTCGTCGGGCGCTACTACCTGAACCTCGAACGCGCGTTGCTGCGGCAGAGCGACCACGTCGTGCTCATCACCGACGACTTCAAGCCCGTCGTGCGGGCCTGCGGCATCGACGAGGCGCGGCTGACGGTCATCGAAAACTGGGCGCTGCTCGACGAGACGCCCGTGCGCCCGAAGGCCAACGCCTGGGCGCGCGCGCGGGGCCTCGACGGCGCCACGTGCCTGCTCTACGCCGGCACGCTCGGCATGAAGCACAACCCCGCCTTGCTGCTCCGGCTCGCCCTGGCCTTCCGGCAGCGCCCCGAGGTGCGCGTGGTCGTCGTCTCGCAGGGCCTGGGGGCGGACTGGCTCAAGGCGCAGAAGACCCGGCACCGCCTCGACAACCTGGCCGTGCTGGCCTTCCAGCCCTCGGAACAGGTGCCCGACGTGCTCGCCACGGCGGACGTGCTGGTGGCCGTCCTCGAACCGGAGGCCGGCGTTTTCTCGGTGCCTTCGAAAGTCTTGACGTACCTTTGTGCAGCGCGTCCGCTGCTGCTGGCCGTCCCGCCCGAAAACCTGGCCGCCCGCCTCGTCGCCGCCCACGAGGCCGGGCTGGTCGTCTCGCCGACCGACGCCGACGCCTTCGTGCGTGCCGCCGAGCGCCTGCTCGACGACGACGCCCGCCGCGCCGCGCTGGGCCGCAACGCCCGCCGCTACGCCGAACGCGCCTTCGACCTCGACGCCGTCACCGACGCCTTCGAAGCCGTCCTGGCCCGGTAGCGGGCACGCCTTCGACCACGAGACGCCGCACGCATGTCCAGGGCCCAACAACTCAAGCGCCTCTGGTGGGCGATCCGCCAGCCCGGCGGCCTGCGCGGCCTGCTGGCCTGGAAACCCTTCTCCCTGACGGCCTTCGCCATGCTGCGCGCGCTGCGACGGCAGGGCCTGGCCTTCGGCACCATCCTCGACGGCGGCGCCAACGTCGGGCAGTTCGCCCGCGCCGCCGCCGAAACCTATCCCGAGGCGCAGGTGATCTGCTTCGAAGCCCTGCCTGACCTCGCCGCGACGCTCCGCCGCAACCTGGCCGACCGCCCGCAGGTGCGCGTGGTGGCCTCGGCGCTGGGCAGCCACGACGGCACGCTGACGTTCTACCGGAACGCCTACGCGCCGGCCTCGTCGGCGCTGCCGGCGCATCCCAACCAGGCGGCGGCCTTCCCGGAGGTGCGGCAGCAGGAGGCGCTGGAGGTGCCCGTCGGGCGGCTCGACACGCTGCTGGCCGACGGCACGCTGGCACCGCCGGTGCTGCTCAAGCTCGACCTGCAAGGCTTCGAAATGGAAGCGCTCAAGGGCGCCCCCGAGACGCTGCGCCGGACGCACTACGCGCTGCTCGAAACGGCCTTCAAGCCGATGTACCGGGGCGAGCCGCTCTTCGACGAGGTCTACGCCTTCATGCACGCGGCGGGCTTCCGCTTCCTCCGCCCCGTCGACGTGCTGCAAGACGCCGGCGGCGAGATCGTCCAGATGGATGCCCTCTTCGCCCGTGAACCTGCGTGAGCCTGCCGATGGACCCGGTTTGCCTCGTCGGTAACTTTCCGCCGCCGGTCAACGGCCAGACCCTGGCGACGCAACGCCTGGCCGGGCTGCTGGCGCCCTCGCGCGCGGTGCACCGCCTCGACACGTCGGCAGGCGGCGAGCGCGTGCGGGCCGAGACGCGGTGGAGCCTGGGCCGCGCGTTGCATTACCTGCGCCTGCGCCGGCGGCTGCGGCAGGCGCTGGCGGCCCTCCCCGGCGCGCCGGTGCTCTGGGCCTCCATCTCGCCGACGGTGCCGGGCCACCTGCGCGACCTGCTGACGGTGCTGCCCGCCTTCGGGGCCGAACGGGCGGTCTACGCCGTCGTCCACTGGGGGGATTTCGACCGGGTCTTCCGCCACCGGCTGACGGCGCCGACGGCCCGGCGCATGGCGCGGCGGCTGCGCGGCGTGGTCTTCCTCAACGAGCAACTCTCCGAGCGGTGCGCCCCCTGGATCGCCGCCGACCGGCGCGTCGTCATCCCCAACACCATCGACGAGGCGGTGCGGTGCGCGGGCGAGGAGGTGGCGGCCCGGCAGGCCGCGCGCCGGGGCCGCAAAACGCTGCGCCTGCTCTACCTGAGCAACATGATCGCCTCGAAGGGCTACCTCGACGTGCTGGAGGCCGTCCGCCTGCTGCACGGGCGCGGCCTGGCGCTGCACGCCGACTTCGCGGGGCGCTGGAGCGCCGAGGCCGACCGGGCCGACTTCGAGCGGCGCGTCGAGGCCGGGAGGCTGGGCGCGGTGGTGACGCATCACGGCGGCGTCTCGGACCGGGCGCGCATCAAGGCGCTGCACCTGCAAGCCGACGTGCTGCTGCTGCCTTCCTACTACCCCACCGAGGCGCAGCCGCTGGCCCTCATCGAGGCACTCAACGCGGGCACGCCGGTGGTGGTCACGCGCCACGCGGGCATCCCGGAGATGGTGCGCGAGGGCGAGGAAGCGCTCTTCGTGCCGCCCCGCGCGCCCGAAGCCGTCGCCGCCGCCGTCGAGCGCCTGGCCGACTACGACCGCTGGCGCGGCTTCTCGGAGCGCGCCCGCCGCCGCTTCGAGACCCGCTACAGCCCCGACGCCGTGCGCCGCCGGTGGGAAGCCCTGCTCGACGAAGACGAGGCTGAGCAGAGATAATTCGTCCCCTCGTCTTTTCGTCCACACATCCATACGTCCACACGTCGTCCCTGTAACCCTCCGGAGGCGGGCTGCGTATTGCCCGGGAAGGATACCCGTCGCGGCGGTGTCCGCGACCTCCCCCAACCGTGGATTGTTATGATGAAGCTATCGCGATGCTTGTTTGTGGCGGCGATGGTCCTGCTGCTGGCCCCGACCTCGCTGCGCGCCCAGCACGTCAACGCCGGCGTGCAGGCCTCGGCGTACAACGCCGAGCGCCAGCTCATCGAATCGACCCTGGAGACCGTCGTGGCGGTGATCCAGGAGGTGACGCTGCAAAACGAGGGAAGCGGCCTGGGCGAACGCCTGCGCCAGATCACCGCCCACCTGACGCACGCCACCACGATGATGCAGCCGCCGCCCGCCGCCGTCACCGACGACGACCTGAAGGAGCTGCGCCGCCTGCTGCGCGACGTCGCCGACCGCCTGGACGCCCTGCGCGACGACCTGGAGGCCGAAGCCGAGCACGAACTGGCCGACCGCCTGGCCCCCATCGCCCGCGACCTCCGGCAGGCCGTCCGCGAGGTCGAACGCCTCGCCGAAGCCGAAGATGAAGCCGAGCGGGTGCGCCCCGAAGACGGCGACCGCTGGCTACGGCCCGGACGCTACGACGACCACGCGGATCGCCACGACGACGAAGACGAGTGGGACTGGCGCGACCGCGACCGTGAGGCGCGGGAACGGGCTCGAGAACGCGAGCGCGAAGCCCGAAGCAAGGACCGCAGGCACCGGCACGACGACGACCGCAAAGACCGGCGCGGCTGGCGCGGCTACGCCGGCTCCTTCGTCGGCGAGTACGACTACCGCTGGCCCTACCGCCGCGAGACGGCCCTCTACCATGCCGTCCCCGCCGCCCGCTACAACCGCGTCGAAGGGCTGATGCTCGGCCTCGGACGCCCGCCCCTGGCCTGGGACGACTACGGACGCGGGCGCATCTACGGACAACTCGGCTACGCCTTCGCGCTCGACGCCTGGCGCTACGAAGTGGGCGCCGAAGTCCGCCTCGACCGCTCCCGCAACGACGACTTCGGCCTGAAGGTCGGCGGCGCCTACCGCCGCAACACCGACACCCGCGACGGCTGGAAAACCTCCTGGCTCGAAAACTCGCTGGCCGCCTTCTTCTTCGAAAACGATTTCTTCGACTACTACGAGGCCGAGGGCTGGACCGTCTACGCCGTGCAACGGCTGACGCCCTACGCCCAACTCAGCGCCGGCTATCGCCAGGAAGACTATCGCTCGCTGTCGAAAGAAACGGGCTGGTCGCTCTTCGCCGGCGACGGCTTCCCCGACAACCCGCCCATCGACGAGGGCCGCATGCAGTCGATCCTCTTCGCCTTCGAAGGCGGGCGCGTCGAGAGCCTGAGCGACCTGCCGCGCGGGGCCGCCTTCCGCCTCGAAGCCGAATTCGGCGACGGCCTCGGCGGCGGCTTCGCCTTCAACCGCTACGTGGCCGACGGACGCCTCTACCTGCCCCTCTCCTACGCCAGCAGCCTGGGCC
Source organism: Rhodothermales bacterium (assembly GCA_041565995.1). Taxonomy (GTDB): domain Bacteria; phylum Bacteroidota; class Rhodothermia; order Rhodothermales; family JBFGTT01; genus JBFGTT01. The sequence continues at coordinate 3,225 of JBFGTT010000142.1, read as the reverse complement.
TGCGCCTGCGCGGCGGCCTCGCCACGGGCAACTTCGTGCCCCTCCAGAAGATCTTCACGCTCGGCGGCATCGGCTCGGTGCGCGCCTATCCCCAGAACGCCTTCCCCGGCACGCGCATGCTGCTGGGCAACGCCGAGTACGTCCTGGGCGACGTCGCGCTGCTCGACGACCTCTTCGACGGGTTCCAGCTCCTCGGCTTCTTCGACGCCGGCTGGGTCAACACCTTCGGCACCGATACCTTCCGCCTCGACGACGTGCTGCCCGCCGCCGGACTCGGCCTGGGCTTCGACAACCGCGCCGTGCGCCTGGAACTGGCCTGGCCCCTGCGCGACCTCGGCGACGGCCGCGACCCTACCCTCTGGCTCCGCATCTCACCGAGCTTCTAGGGTTGGACAACCGACGACGGACCAACGACGACCGTTTTTGAGCATGGAGGTTCGTCCATTGTCGGTCGTCCGTCGTCATCGAAAAATAAGGCGCGGCTCACAGGACGGGAGCCGCGCCTTTTTCGTGCAAAACCGTGCGGATGGCGCCTATTCCACGTTGCCCATGATCTTGCGCACCCCTGGGCTTACCAGCAGCGCCACGACGCCCGCCGCGCCCACGAACAGCGCCACGCTCCCGAAGAGCGCGTCCGGCGCCAGCGATTCGAGGCGGCCCGCCACCAGGCCCGCGAACAGGTTGCCCAGCGCCGCCCCGATGAACCACACGCCCATCATCTGACCCACGCGCCCCCTCGGCGCCAGCTTCGTGATCGACGAGAGGCCCACCGGGCTCAGGCACAACTCGCCGCAGGTGTGCAGGAAGTACGTCACGATCAGCCACGACGGCGACACCGGGTTCTCGGCGCTGGCGTTGGCCGCGCCCCAGGCAATCACGAAGAAGCCGGCGGCCAGCCCCAGCAGGCCCAGCGCAAACTTGATCGGAATCGACGGGTTGGCCTTGCGGTTGGCCAGCCACACCCAGAGCCACCCGAAGACCGGCGCCAGCGTGATGATGAAGATCGGGTTGATCGATTGCAGCCAGCTCGCCGGCGCCTCCCAGCCGAAGATCATGCGGTTGGTGAGCCGGTCGGCGAAGAGGTTCAACGACGAGCCGGCCTGCTCGAAGCCCGACCAGAAGATGGCCGCCAGGATGAAGAGCCAGAAGATGACGATGAGCCGGCGTTTCTCCATCGTCGTGTGGCCGCCGGCGATGAGCAGGTAGGCAAAATAGACCACAGCCAGCGCGATGATGCCGTAGCCCAGCGCCGTCGCCACGCCCGTCAGCGTCACGACGAAGACGCCGTTGACGGCCAGCGCCACGAAGAGCGCCACCACGCCGACGACCGCCGCGAACGTCAGGTAGAAGATGCGGCTGCGTTTGGCGACGGCAGCGGCGCCGTCGGTGGTGTCGAGGTGGCCGGCCGTGCCCAGATATTTGTCGCCCAGCTTGTACTGGATCAGGCCCAGCACCATGCCGAAGCCCGCCGCCGAGAAGCCCAGGTGCCAGTTGACGTTCTCGCCGAGGGCGCCGCAGACGAGCGGCCCCAGGAAGGCGCCCAGGTTGATGCCCATGTAGAAGATCGAAAAGCCCGCGTCGCGCCGGGCGCCGCCTTCGGGATAGAGCTCGCCCACCATCGTGCTGACGTTGGGCTTGAGCAACCCCGTGCCGAAGACGATGAGGATCAGGCCCAGGAAGAAGAACGGCTGTTCCGGCAGCCCGAAGACGGGCAGCGCCATCGAGAAGTGGCCCGAGGCGATGATGCAGCCGCCGACGAACACGGCCCGGCGCTGGCCCCACAGGTTGTCGGCCACCCAGCCGCCGGGCAGCGCCAGCAGGTAGACCATGGCCGTGTAGAGGCCGTAGATGGCCGCCGACTTGGCGTCGTTGAAGGCCAGACCGCCCTCGACCAGCGGCGCGGCCATGAAGAGGATCAGGATGCCGCGCATGCCGTAGTAGCTGAAGCGCTCCCACAGCTCCGTGAAGAAGAGCGTCGCCAGCCCGCGCGGATGGCCGAACCATTGCGTGCCGGCAGCCACCGCCGCCGCCGACGTCCCGGTTCCGTCGCCGCCGAGGGAGGCGCCAAGGTCTGTCGAAGGATCGTTGCTCATAATGGGCAAGGGGATTGAAGGACGGGTCGAAGTTCCTTTCTGCCGGGGCAAAAAGAAGACACAAGATGGCGCATTTGGCCGACGGAAGATAGGGGAAACGACGGTCCCTGTCTAAATCGAATATTCAGAATTACAAAGAATCTTACATGCCCCCACGGGTCGTATATTGGGTGTTTCCGCAAAACGAGGCCGCGCGGCCTTTTTTTGTAGGAGCGATCAGCTATTAGCTTTCAGCTATTAGCTTTCAGCGATCAGCTATGAGCCACGGCACTACCCTCCGACGATCACGATTCGCCCGCCTACATCATGCAGCTTAAGCAGCGTACCGGCACCGACACGCACCCTCGACGCACCCACACCTGCGGCGCCCTGCGCCAGGAGCACGTAGGCCGGGAGGTGGTCCTCAAAGGATGGGTCGATACCCGGCGCGACCTCGGCGGCGTCATCTTCATCGACCTGCGCGACCGCTACGGCCTCACCCAGATCGTCTTCTCCCCGCAAGACGACCAGGCCGCCTACGAACAGGCCAACGCCCTGCGCAGCGAGTTCGTCGTCTCCGTCCAGGGCCGCGTGCGCGAGCGTTCCGAAGAGACCGTCAACCCGAAGCTGCCCACCGGCGAGGTGGAGGTGCGCGTGCACGACCTGGCCATCCTCAACGCCGCCGACGTGCCGCCCTTCACGGTCTCGGCGCACGAGGAAAAGCGCACGCTGGCCAACGAAGACCTGCGCCTGAAATATCGCTACCTGGACCTGCGCCGCCCCGAAATGCAGCAGAACCTGCTGACGCGCCACCGGCTCTACCAGGCCACCCGCCGCCACTTCGACCGGCACGGCTTCGTCGAAGTAGAGACGCCCGTCTTGATGAAATCGACGCCGGAAGGCGCGCGCGACTACCTGGTGCCCAGCCGCGTGCATCCCGGCCACTTCTACGCGCTGCCGCAGTCGCCCCAGACCTACAAGCAGATCCTGATGGTGGCCGGCCTCGACCGCTACGTGCAGATCGTCAAGTGTTTCCGGGACGAGGACCTGCGGGCCGACCGCCAGCCCGAGTTCACCCAGATCGACGTCGAGATCAGCTTCGCCACCGAAGACCTGGTCTACGACCTCATCGAGGGGTTGATGAAGGCGATCT
>JBFGTT010000141.1:0-7724 GCA_041565995.1 Rhodothermales bacterium | reverse complement strand
GGCGACGGCAGCGTGTAAGCGCCGGGTAGGCAGGAAGGACGGTGCCGACGATCCCGTCCCCCCGAATCACTGCCCGTACGAGGCGGCGATCTCGTCCAGCATACGCCGCAGCTTCGCCGCCGAGAACCAGCGGCCGCGCACCATCACGCCTGCGCGCTGCGTTTGCACGTGGGTCACGTCCTCCAGCGGGTTGCGGTCGAGCAAGATCAGGTCGGCCCGCAGGCCGGCGGCGACGGAGCCGAAGGCGTCCTGCGCCTCCAGGAAGGTTGCCGCGCCCGAGGTGCCCGCCCGGAGGGCCTGGTAGGGCGTCAGGCCCGCGTCTTGCAGGTGGGCCAGTTCTTCGTGGATGGAGAAGCCCTGGAGGATGTAGCCGAAGCCGGCGTCGGTGCCCAGCAGGATCCTGCCGCCGGCCTCCGCGAGGGCTTTTACCACGGCCCGATGATTGGCCAGCGACCGGGCCGCCACGTCGCTCGAAACACCCTGGAAGAAGCCGTTGGCAAACCGGTTGCGCATGGTGGGGGAGATGTAGCGGTAGGCCTCGCTGCGCTTGATTTCCTGCACCCGCGCCACGGACAGCCCGTCGACGGTGATGGTGGGGGTGTGCCAGGCGTCGGCAGCGCTCGAGAGCCGGGCCAGCCGGTTCACCTCGGCCATGTCGAGCACGCCCGTGGTGATCGAGCGGGTGGAGGAAGCCGCCAGCCCGAAGCCGATGAGGTGCTCGAGCGAGGATTGCCCGGCGGCCAGCGCCCGCTCCAGGCCCACCGCCTGCGGCACGTGCCCGATCACCCGGATCCCCTGCCTCCCGGCCTCCTCGACGATGGCGTCGTAGACGGCGGGCGCCAGCAGGTTGTAGACCTTGATGAAGTCGTAACCTTTGGCGACGTGCTGCGCCACCGTCTCGCGCGCCTGCTCGACCGTCTGGATGGGCGGGGTGCCGCCGGCCCAGGGGCCGCCCGGCCCGTCCATGCCGGGGCTGACGGCGTAGATCGTCGGGCCGAGGCGGATGCCGGCGGCGATGGCGCCTCGCTCCGAGAGGCTCAGTTCGTCGGCAACGCCCCACATCTCGCGGAGCGTGGTGACGCCGTTGGCGAGGAACAGGATGTGGTCGTTGTGGGCTTCGTGGCTGTTGCTGTTGTAGTGCACGTGCAGGTCGGCCAGGCCGGGCATCAGGTAGCGCCGTCCGTCGCCGGGGATCACCGGGGTGCCCTCCGGCACCGCGACCTCGGCGGCGGAGCCGATCTCGGCGATCTTGCCGTCGCGCACGAGGACGGTCTGCCCGGCCAGGATGCGTTCCCGGTCCATCGGCACGACGTTGACGTCGACGAAGGCTACCACGGCGGCTTGCGCTTCGTCCGGAACGGGCGGCAGCGGCGCTTCGGGCGGCGGCGTGGCGTCGGTCGGCGTTGCGCTGTCGCAGGCGGCCAGCATCAGCAGGCCGGCGCCCAGGCAGGCGGCCAGCCATCGCCGCGCCCGTGCGTCCCCTCGTTCGAGCTTCCCGCTCCGCTGCATCTTTCTTCTCCGGATGTGTTCGCAATAGCCGCCTCCCTTCAGAGCAACGCGGCCTCAGGATATTTCCTATCCGGAAGAACGTCAAGGTAAAAAAACGCAAAGGCGCCCGTGGCAGCGTGTCCACGGAGCGCCCTCACGTTTGACCTCAGGTAAGTTTACGCACTCTTGGCCCATTGCCGGCTGAGGCGCTCGTCGGAGACGCCGAAGTGGACCAGGGCGGCGTCGTAGTTGCGCAGCCAGGCGGCGGGGTGGGCGCGGCTGAGGCGGCGGACGATGAGCACCGGCGGCACCTCCTGCGGCCACGCGAACGCCTCGCCCGCCAGCTCGTCTTCCTGCTCCGGCGGCGCGTAGGTGACCTGCGCGAGGGTCTGGTGCGGGCGCACGCGGCAGGCACGCGCCTCGGCGGAGGCCAGCGTGTTGAGGTTGATGCGCCCGCGCGGCGTGAACAGGTCGGCGTCCCACGCGGCGGCCAGCAGCAGCGCGTCGTGCGGGCGATAGAGCAGGTCGGCGCCCCGGAAACGGTAGAGCACGTCGAGCGCGCCCGAACCGATGACGAGGGCGTCGCGGTAGCCCTCCTGCTCTGGATCGGCCTCGTCGCGCAGGCTGCCGATTTCGAAGCCGATGCGGCGCGTGCCGTGCTCGACGACGAAGTCCACCCAGACGTTGGCGCAGGGCGTCTCGATCTTCACCTGGTACTGCAAGCCGGTGATGGGTTGCAGGTACTTGACGAGCTGCCAGGCGAACTCGTCCTCCAGTGGGCGCTCGTAGGGCGGATCGTAGAAGAGCGACGGCTCCAGAAAATGCGGGTGCGGTTCCGGCGGCGGGGCCTTGAGCAGCAACGGCCCGGTATGGCGAAAAAGAGTGGTCTCTTGCATGGCAACAGCCCTCCGGCTGGTTGTTTTCTCGTACTGCCTGCAACGTACGAAGCCCCGGTGACAGCATCGTGTCATAGCCTTTTCCCCATGCAAAAGAAAGTTTCGCTCCGGGTGAGCCGCAGCAGGCGTCGAGACCCCTCATCAGGCCGGATGTCGTCGATGCGGACGAGCCTGCCGGGCCGCCGGGGCGCCGCTCCGGCATACGAATCCGCCTCCTTCGTCCGTTGACTGGGCAGTATCGCTCTTTCGACAACTTCTGCAGGCGTCGTCGGTCTTTTTGCCAGGCCCCCTCGACCGACGACCGGAGATGGCACTATGAAAATCGCATCGCCTTACCGACACGTGTTGCTGCTGGGACTGTTGACGGCGGCGGCGCCCGCCTTCGCGCAGGGCATCGTCATCGGGCCGGATGCGCGGCACGTGGCGCTGGAACTGCGGCGGCATCACGTCGAGGCCGCCGTGCAGGAGCGCCTGGCCGTCGTCACCGTCGAGCACGTCTTCCGCAACACGGGCAAGGCGACGGTCGAGGGCACCTTCCTCTTCCCGCTGCCGACCGACGCGCAGGTCTCCCGCTTCTCGATGGAGGTGGACGGCAAGGAGATGGCGGGCGAGTTGCTCTCGGCGGACGAGGCCCGGAAGATCTACGAAGACATCGTCCGGCGCAGCCTCGACCCGGCGCTGCTGGAGATGGCCGACTATCGGACGTTCCGCGCCCGCGTCTTCCCCATCCCGCCCGGCGCCGAGCGAACGCTCAGGCTGCGTTACGACGCCACGCTGCCGATGGAGGGGCAGACCGTCACGTTCCGCTACCCGTTGCAGGGCGCGCTCACGTACCGGCCTGCGGGCCGCCCCATGCCCCCGCCCAGGCCGCATCCCCCGGTGCCCATGCCGCGCCCCGACGACCGGCGCGAAGCGCCCCGCCCCGAACACGACCGCGCCCCGGCCCACGAGAGCCTCATCCGGGTGCAGATCGAGGCGGGCACCGGCCTCAAAAACGTCTACTCGCCCTCGCACGCGGTGGACGTGCGCCGCCGCAGCGACCGCCGCGTCGAGGCCGTCTACGAAGCCTCCGGCGTGCTCGACGGGCGCGACTTCGTGCTCTACTACAGCCTCGACCCCGCCGACCTCGGTGCCACGCTGCTGGCCCACCGGCCCTACGCCGACCGCTCCGGCTACTTCATGCTGCTCCTCGATCCACCCTTCGACGTCGACGAAAGCCGCATCCAGCCGCAGAACGTCGTCTTCGTGCTCGACGTCTCCGGCTCGATGCGCGGCGACAAGATGCAGCAGGCGCGCGACGCCCTGCGCTACTGCCTGCGCCACCTCGGCGCCCGCGACCGCTTCGGCCTCGTCGCCTTCAGCACCGACGTCGACGCCTTCCGCGACGACCTCCGGCCCGCCTCCGCCCGCGACGACGCGCTCTACTTCGTTGATCAACTCGAAGCCAGCGGCGGCACCAACATCCACGAGGCGCTGCTGGCCGCCGCCCGCATGCTCGAAGGCAACGACGACGGCCTGATCGTCTTCCTCACGGACGGGCTCCCCTCGGTGGGCACGACGGACGAGACCCGCATCCGCGCCGGCATGCAGGAAGCCCTCGGCGGCAACGTCCGCCTCTTCTCCTTCGGCGTCGGCTACGACGTCAACACGCGCCTGCTCGACGGCCTCAGCGCCGCCTCCGGCGCCTTCGCCGCCTACATCTCGCCCGAAGAAAACATCGAAGCGCGCATCGCCGCCTTCTTCGACAAGGTGCGCGCGCCCGTCATGACCGACCTGGCCCTGACGTTCGACGGGGCCGACGCCTACGCGCTGGCCCCCGCTGCGCTGCCCAACCTCTACAAGGGCACCCCGCTGATCGTCGCCGGGCGCTACCGCCGACCGGGGCAGGCCACCCTCACGCTACGAGGCCGCCTCGAAGGGCGCGAGGAGACGACGCGCTTCACGTTCCGCTTCCCCGAGGCCGAGCGAGAGCGCGACTTCGTGGCGCGGCTCTGGGCCACGCGGCGCGTGGGGCAGTTGCTCGAAGAGATCCGCCTCCACGGCGAAAACGATGAGTTGAAGAAAGAGGTCGTGGCGCTGGCGAAAGAGTTCGGCCTGGTGACGCCCTACACGTCGTACCTGGTGCAGGAAGAGGAGATGATGGCCGATGATCGGCGGTTGGATGCCGACCGGATGCTCGACCGGATGGCCGCCCCGGCGCCGTCCGAAGCCGCCATGCGGTCGAACACGGGCCGGGAGGCGGTGGGGGCGAGCAAAAAGATCCGCGCCATGCAGGAAGTCGACCAGGCGCCCGCGCAGGACCTGGCAGGCGTCACGGTCATCCAGGGGCAGATGCTCCAGCGTCAGCCCGACGGCGCCTGGATCAACCCGGACTTCGCGCCGGAAAAAGGCAAGCTGGTTCAGATCAAGTTTGCCTCCGACGCGTATTTCACCTTCCTGCGCCTCTATCCCGACGCGCGCGCCTTTGCGCAACTCGGCCAGCAGGTCACCTTCGCCTTCCAGGGCCAGTTCGTGCAGATCGGCGAGGAGGGGGCCGAGACGATGACGGAGGCGGCGTTGCGGAAGGTGTTTGGGTGAATCCGGCGACGCAAAACTTTAGCAGGCGGCGCCCGTTAGGATCCCGACCGTCCTCCTCCCTGCGGCCTGCCCGAGGCGACCGATGAGTGAACTCTATGACCTCTACAAAAAGTTAGGCAACGAAGGGTTTACCAGGGCGGTCGTCCAGATGGCGCCCTACTTCGGCACCATCGACCCGCACTTCGTGGCGCTCAAACCCGGCTACGCCGAAGTCAAAGTCGAAGACCACGAGGCCATCCACAACCACCTGGGGACGGTCCACGCCATCGCCCTGTGCAACGCCGCCGAACTGGTGGCCGGCGTGATGACGGACGTGTCGCTGCCGGAGGGGCGACGCTGGATTCCCATCGCCATGACGGTGCGTTACCTGGCCAAGGCCCAGACCGACCTCCGCGCCGTGGCCGACGGCGCCGGCATCGACTGGTCGCGGACCGGCGAGCTGGTGGTGCCCGTCGAAATCTTCGACGCCAACGGGCAGAAGGTCTTCACGGCGGCGATCACTATGAACGTGAAGGCCCACTGACTACGCCTCGGCCACGGACGGCGCTTCCGCCTGACGCACCGGCAGCCGCTTCGCCCAATCGACGCGCGGCTGGTAGAAGGTGCTCCAGAAAAACAGCTGGACCAGCACTACCAGCCACCCCAGGTGATACTTGATGATGGGGCCGAACATGAACGGGTAATTCTTCCGGACGGTCCAGATCTCGACGATCTTGCCGTCCTCGACGCGGTAGCTGGCCCCGCCCCGGTAGTCCGAGACCTGGTAGGTGCCGTTGATGTAGCCGGCCCAGCGCCCGGTCAGGCGAATCCGGTCGCCCTCCACCTCTACCTTGCGCTCGACTAGGTCCAGATCCACGACGCGCGGACGCGAGCGGATGAAGCGGAGCCACGACTTCCAGCCGCTGATGCCCTTGAACGGGTAGCGGTCCATGTGCATGTCTACGTCCTCGGCGATGAACGCCTCGCCGGAGTCGATGGAGGCGTTGCCGGCGAGGATGTCGGAGAGACGCCATACGAGTTCGATGCCCTGCTCTTGTGCTTCGGTCATGTAACCCTCCGGGGTGTTTTTGGGAAGATCGATGCGGGCCGACGAGGGGGGTCGCAGCGCGCGCCTCAGGCCGCCGGGTGCAGGGGCGCCGCCGCCGCTTTCGCCGGCGCAGCCGGCCCGACGAGGCGCACCTCGCAGAACTTCTTCACGAGCACCTCGAAGACGTTCAGCCGGTCGAGCACGAACCCGACGATCCGCGCCAGGAGGCTGCCCTGGAGCGGGGCCGACCGCATCAGCCGGTTCATGTTCTCGATGATAAACCGGTCGGTGTGGCGCGCGATGAACGCTTCCGAGATCTCGCGCCGGTCGGACGCCGTGAGCCACTCGAAGGCTTCGTGCACGTCCAGGAGCCGCTGCATGTGGGCCTGGAAGCGTCGGCCCATCTTCTGCGGCGCCTTCAGGATCTTCGGGGCGATCTGCGCCGCCGTCAGCCCGGCGCCGGCGCCGGCGCCGGCCATCCACCAGACCTGGCAGTACGAGGAGCCGGCCAGCAGCCAGTTGGCGCCGTAGGCCCGTTCGTGGATAAAGTAGTGATGCTTCAGACCGCGGACGACCGTCGGCTCCGGATAGCGCCGGCGGTAGAAAACGCCGTGCCGGGCGTAGGCCTGCTCGGTCACCTCCAGCAGCGCCTCGTCCGAGAGGTCGTCCGCCGCGTCGGCCTTTGTGCTCACGCCCACCGACACGTGCCGGTGCAGGGGAATGCACCACGTAAACCCGTCGACACCGTCCACGTCCGGATAAAGCCGCACGCCGGTGGTGGCGTGGTACCAGTCGTCCTCGAACGGGCCGGAGGCGGCCTCTTCGGGTACGCGGTAGTGGGTGAAGGCCACCCGCTGCCGGTCGCCGATGAGGGTGCAGGAGAGGTTGAGCGCGCGCGCCAGGAGTCGCACGTGCCCGGTGGCGTCGAAGACGTAGGAGGCCGGGAGCGTGCGGCCCGTCGAGAGATGCACCGCCGCGATCCGATCCGTCGCCGCGTCGTAGCTCAGCTCCTCGACCCGGTCGTCGAAGGCCGTACAGCAGGCGCTGTCGCAGACGCTCCGGTAGAGCGCCGCGTCGAAGCTCAGCCGGTCGATGTGCAGCAGCGAGGCGGGCGAATCGTACCCGAGGAGCCGGTAGAGGAGGGGCACGGAAAAGTCGAAGGGGCAGGAGAAAGCGTGGTCGTTCAGGTAGGCCACGGCGTACTTCTTCGCCGAAAAAAAACCGGACAGGTCCGAAAACCCCCCCTGGAAGCCGAGGGTGCCTTCCAGGTTGAGCGACTCGCCCAGGCAGGGCAGCGAGCCGGGCGGCTGGCCCACGAGGACGTGCCGTACCCCAGCCCGGGAGAGCGAGCGGCTGACGGCCAAGCCGGCCAACCCGGTGCCGATGATGACGGGCCGGGGTACCTCCTCGTCCTCGCGAACAGGGCGCAGCCCTCGATGCGACGATCCATCCGCGCTCATCATAGATCCTCTCATTTCACCACTTCGTAACCCTGCCATCCATCCACGTCAAGGTACGACATGCAGGCGTAACGAACAGGAAAAGGATGAGCGAGATGGAAAATATAGCGGCGGTTCAATGACGTAGATGGTGTCTGGAGGTAGAACGTGAAATCGCAGATTCACGCCAGTAAACGTAAGGGTGCTCCTGGTAACGTCTCAACAAGGCACCCTCACGTTTCAGGCTCACGCTTTCTCCCTCAAAGCCACCGACCAACGCAATGAGGGGGAGCCGGC
>JBFGTT010000140.1:0-7728 GCA_041565995.1 Rhodothermales bacterium | reverse complement strand
GGATCTGGATGTCCTGCTCCTCCATGATGTTCAGGAGGCCCACCTGGATGCGCGGCTGGAGGTCGGGCAGTTCGTTGATGGCGAAGATGCCCCGGTTGGTGCGGGGGATGATGCCGAAGTGGATGACCTCTTCGTCGGCGTAGGTAAGGCGGCGGTTGGCGGCCTTGATGGGGTCGATGTCGCCGATGAGGTCGGCGATGGAGGTGTCCGGGGTGGCGAGTTTTTCGCCGTAGCGTTCGCTGCGGTGGATCCAGGTGATGGGCGTCTCGTCGCCGTGCTCGTCGAGCAGGTCGCGGGCGTACTTCGAGACGGGCGCGAAGGGGTTGTCGTTGATCTCGCTGCCGGCGACGATGGGGATGAACTCGTCGAGCAGGGCGGGCAACATGCGGATGATGCGGCTCTTGGCCTGGCCGCGGAGGCCCAGCAGGATCATGTCGTGCCGCCCCAGCACGGCGTTCTGGATCTGGGGGATGACCGTCCGCTCGAAGCCGATGATGCCGGGGAAGATCTGCGTGCCCCGCTTGAGCTGGCAGATCAGGTTTTTGCGCAGTTCGTCTTTGACGGGCAGCACCCGGTAGCCGGATGCATGGAGGGCGCCCAGGGTCTGGAGATCGGTCAGCTTCGTACTCATGCGGCGCGCAGGCTCTTGGGAGGTTGAAATCGGGGGGTGGTAGCACGCGAGGCGTCGGAGGCAGTTCCCGCCCGGACCCGGAAAAGGTCCCCCGGCGTGTGCGGTAGTCCCCCCTCTGTTTGCCCTTGCCGCTGCCGGCCCCTAAACTCCGCCGTGCCGCTCGCCCCGTCAACCCCGCCCGCCGTCATGAAAGACCAGTCTCACACGGTCCTGCTCGCCGTGCCCGACGAGGCGCGCCGCGCCACATTGCGCGCTTTCTTCGACGAGATGACGTTCCTGCACGCCGCCTGCACCGAGGCCGCTTCGCCGGAGGCCGCCCGCGCCGCCCTCCGCGCCGGCAACCACGACGCCTACCTCATCGACGCCGCCCTCGTCGGCCAGCAGGGACGCACGCTGCTGGCCCTGGCCGACGCCTACGACTGCCACGCCCCGCTGCTGTTGCTGCTCGAGCAGAGCCATCCCCACCAGACCATCCAACTCCTGCGCGAGGGCGCCGCCGACTGCCTAGCCTGGCAAAACCTCGACGCCGCCGGCCTCGAACAGGCCCTCCAGTTTGCCCTCGCCCGCCGCGACGCCGCCGTCTCCCGCCTGCGCACCGGCGAAAAATTCCGCAGCCTCATCGAAAATGCGCAGGACATCATCACCATCGTCGGCCCCGACGGCACCCTGCGCTACACCAGCCCCGCCGCCGAGCGCGTGATGGGCTACCGGCCCGAAGACCTCATCGGGAAAAACGCCTTCGCCTACATCCACGAAGACGACCACGACGCCGTCTTCCAGGCCATCGTCGGGGTGCTGGCCGCGCCCGGCGAGATCCGGCGCGTGGCCTACCGCTTCCGCCACTTCGACGGCCCCTGGCGCATCCTCGAAAGCGTCGGCAGCGCCGTCGTGGACGAAGAGGGCGAGGCCAGCATCGTCGTCAACTCGCGCGACATCACCGAGCAAAGGCTGGCTCAGGAACGCCTGCGCGAGAGCGAAGCCAAGTTCCGCGAACTCTTCGAAAACTCGCCCGACGCCATCTTCGTCGAAGACCTCGAAGGCATCGTGCTCGACGTCAACCCCGCCGCCTGCCGCCTGCACGACCGGCAGCGCGAGGAACTCGTGGGCACCAGCGTGCTCGACCTCGTGCCGCCCGACCAGCGCGCCGTCGCCATGGACTTCTTCAAACAGATGGCCGGCGGCGAGATCGACTACCTCGAAGGCTACAGCTGGACCACCGCCGGGCAGGCCGTGCCCGTCGAACTGCGCGCCCGCCGCATCACCTACGCGCGCGCCCCGGCGCTGCTGCTGCACGTGCGCGACGTCACCGAGCGCAAGCGCGCCGAGGAGGCCCTGCGCCGCAGCGAAACCCAGAACCGCGCCATCGTCGACGCCCTGCCCGACGCCCTCGTGCGCCTCTCCCGCGAGGGCGTCTACCTCGAAATACGCGTGCCGCGCGACTACGCGGCCTTCGTCGATCCGGAACAGTTGCTGGGCCGGTGCGCCTACGAGATGCTGCCGCCGGAGGTGGCCCGCCGCGCCCGCGAGTGCGTCGAGCAGGCCGTTGCCACGGGCGAGATGCAGACCTTCGAATACGAGATCCAGGCGGGCCAGGAGACGCGCGTGCGCGAGGGCCGCGTGGTCCGCTGCGGCGAAGACGAGGTCATCTCGATCCAGCGCGACATCACCGAGCGCAAACGGGCCGAGGAGGAAGTCAAGCGCCTGAAAGCCTTCTACGAACAGGTACTCGACGACCTGCCCGCCGACGTGTCGGTGCTCGACCCGGAGGGGCGCATCCTCTACCTCAACACCAGCAGCGTCCGCGACCCGGAAATGCGCCAGTGGCTGCTGGGCAAGACCGCCTTCGACTACTGCCGCCGCCGCAACCTGGACCTGGAGATTGCCCGGCGGCGGCACGCCTTCGTGCGGCGCGCCGTCGAGGAAAAACGCATCGTGCGCTTCGAAGAGGCCCTCCGCAACCGCGCCGGCGGGCTGCGCCACATCCTGCGCATGGCCAGCCCCGTCATCGACGCGCACGGGCGCGTGGTGCAGGTCATCGGCTACGGCCTCGACATCACCGACCGCAAGCAGGCCGAGGAGGCGCTGCGCAAGAGCGAGGCGCTGCTGCGCACCGTGGTCACCAACGTGCCGGTGATGCTCTTCGCCTTCGACGAGCACGGCGTCGTCACGCTGGCCGAAGGCAAGGGCCTGCAAGCCTTCGACCTGGACACCGGCGAGCTCGTCGGCAGGTCGGCCTACGATTTCGACGACCACTTCCCGGGCGTGCGCGAGAGCCTGGACCGCACGCTCGCCGGCGAGGCTTTCAGCTCGACGCTGGAGGCCGAGGGCTACGCCTTCGAATACTGGTGCGCGCCGCTGACCGGCCCGGACGACCGCATCCGAGGCGGCATCGCCGTAGCCGCCGACGTCACCGAGATGAAACGCTCGGAGCAGGAACTCAAACGCTCGCGCGAGCAACTGCGCGAGCTGGCACTGCACCTGCAATCGGTGCGCGAGGAGGAACGCACGCGCATCTCGCGCGAAGTGCACGACCAGCTCGGGCAATCGCTGACGGCCCTGCGCATGGACGTCTCCTGGCTCGAAAAGGGCCTGCTCGATGAGCAGACCGCTCTCTCGGCGCGCATCGAAACCATGAAAACCCTCATCGACCAGACCGTGCGCACCGTGCGCCGCATCGCCACCGACCTGCGGCCCGGCATTCTCGACGACCTGGGCCTGGCCGCCGCCCTCGAATGGCAGACGCAGGACTTCGCCGCGCGCACCGGCCTGCGCTGCGTCTTCACCAACGAGAGCACCTTTGCCGAGCTAGACCGGCACCGCTCCACGGCCATCTTCCGCGTCTTCCAGGAGATCCTGACTAACGTGGCCCGCCACGCCGAAGCCTCGCGCGTAGACGTACGGCTGCGCACCGAGCAGGACGAACTGGTCCTGGCCGTCAAGGACAACGGGCGCGGCATCGAAGACCTCGACACGGTGCACTCGAACTCGCTGGGGATGCTGGGCATGCGCGAGCGTACGCAGGCCTGGGGCGGACGCGTCGCCTTTTCGAGCGCGCCGGGCGCCGGCACCGAGGTGACGATGCGCATCCCGCTGCCGGCCCTGGCCGAGGCGTGAGCGCCGCGCTTTTCAGTTTTCCCCTAGAAAAACTATCTTGCACCGGGCGCCGAACGCCGATCCCGAAAAGGGATTTGGACCGGCGGCCCCCGCCTCTTCGCGCTCGTTCACCCTCGACGCCCTACAGAAAGGCCATGATCAAAGTACTCATCGCCGACGATCACACGGTGGTCCGGCGAGGGCTGGCCCAGATCATCTCCGAGACCATCGACATGGAGGTCGCCGGCGAAGCCGCCAACGGCGACGCCCTGCTCGACCAGGTGCGCCGCCGGCCCTTCGACGCCGTCGTGATGGACCTCAACATGCCCGGCCGTAGCGGCCTCGACACGCTCAAGCAACTCCACACCGAGTTTCCCCGGCTGCCGGTGTTGGTCTTGAGCATGCACGACGAAGACCAGTATGCCGTGCGCGTCTTGCGCGCCGGGGCCTCGGGCTACCTCACCAAAGAGAGCGCCGCCGACCAGCTCGTCAAGGCCATCCGCCGCGTAGCCGGCGGCGGCAAGTACATGAGCGAGGCCGTGGCCGAGAGCCTGCTCGACCGCCTCGACGCCGGCACCGAAGGTCCTCCCCACGAAGCCCTCTCCGACCGCGAGTTCCAGGTGATGCGCCTGCTGGCTTCGGGCAAGACGGCCACCGAAATCGGCGAGATGCTCTCGCTGAGCGTCAAAACCATCAGCACCTACCGCGCCCGCGTGCTCGAAAAGATGAACATGAAGACCAACGCCGAACTGACGCACTACGCCATCAAGAACAATTTGATTTATTGATCTGCCGACGTGCCATCGCCGCCATCGCAGGCGGTTCGTTGAGGGCTGAAAGCTGAAAGCCTTCCGGCGAGGCATCCGCCGGCCCGGGCATCCCTGCCGTAACGATACCGGCGCGTTACAGCGGCGTTTTTCTATTACACATCCGTCAGAATCCCGTTTTGGGAGGCCGGGTTGTAGAGGTAGCCACACCCCCGGCGCTCCGGGGCAACCTCCTCAACCATCCTTACCTTCCAGAGCCATGAAGACGCTTTTCGATAAAGCCTGCGTCGTCGCAGGCGCACTCCTCGTATTGTTGATGCTGACGACCGCGCCGGCCCACGCCCAACGCGTTCCCGGCGCCGTCGGCGTCGGCGGGCAGATCGGCGAACCGACCGGGCTGACGGTCAAAGTCTACAACCCCCAGTCGGTCTCCCTCGACGTCCTGGCCGCCTGGAACCTCGACGACTTCACCTTCCTCAACGTCCACGGCCTCTACGAGCGGCATCTGGGCAACACGAGCACGGTGCATTTCTTCTACGGCCCGGGCGCCTTCGTCGGCTTCCGCGACCGGCCCCGCGAACAGGATGACGACGCGGTGGCCGGCCTCAGCGGCACCATCGGGCTGGGCGTGCTCGTCGACCGGCTCGAATTCTACGGCCAACTGACGCCCCGCCTCGAACTGACGCCCGCTACCAACGGCGACCTCGGCGGCGGCCTCGGCTTCCGTTTCTATTTCTAGCCGCACCCTGCATTCATCGGGAGGGCGCTCCGCAGCAGCCGGAGCGTCCTCTTTTTTTCTGCGTCGGCGGCCCGGAAGCGCCTGCACAGCCCTCTCAAAAAACATCCCGGCTGTAGGACGATTCCTACACTATTCTGAGGCTTCGTCCTACAAAAAATCTGCATCTCTTCTTACCTGATTACCGTAGCTTCGCTTACGAAATTATTTCTGGCCATGGCGTATCTAGGGTCTAAGGAGGTGAAGGTTATGGCAGCAAACCGCGTGAGGGTTGTAGTCGCCGACGACTCGGTCGTGGTCCGAGAGCACCTGGTAGCCATGCTCTCGGAACTCGAACAGGTGCAGGTCGTCGGGGAGGCCGAAGACGTGCAACGCACGCTCGAATCGGTGCGGATGCTGCAACCCGAGGTCGTCGTGCTCGACATTCAGATGCCCGGCGGCAACGGGATCACCGCCCTCAAACACATCAAGCGCGACTTCCCACGGATCCGGGTCATCATGCTCACCAACCACAGCAACCCGTTCTACCGCGACACCTGCCTGCGCGCCGGCGCCGACTTTTTCCTCGACAAATCGATTGAGTTTGAGAAAGTAGCCGAAGTGCTGCTCCAGCTGCTGGCGCCGGGGGCGGCCTGAAACGCGGCGCCGCGGTGCGCGCCGGGGTTTTGCGGTTGCTTGCAGCGCGCAGCCTCGTCGCTGCAAGCCCTCTGCGGGCGGGATCCACCGTTGTATTGCGGGATCACGGAGATCCCCAAAAGTGAGCCGCAGGGATCCCCGAAAGGGATCGTGAAGAAGTTTCGACCGCCTTTGCTTTTGTCGCCCGCGCCGTGTAATTGAGCTAGCGCAGGCACTTCGTGGCAGCGCCCCGCCTGCCCCTCCCCGGCTCCGGAGAGGCAGGCAGGCGGGGCCGCACACCGGGACGCATCGGCCCGGCCACTCCCCCGCATCGCTACCTCCCTGGCCCCGGCGCGACCCGCCGGAGACCGTTGATGCCGCATGCGACGAACGGCGCTATACCTCGTGCTCGCCCTGCTGGCCGTAGAGGCGGCACAGGCTCAAAAAGTGGATTCGTTTGACGACGGCGACTTCACCGCCAACCCGGCCTGGAGCGGCGACACCGCCTCCTGGACGATTGTCGCCAACGCCACGTCTGGCCCCAATGCCACCGGGTCGAACACGCTACGGCTCGGCGCGGCGAGCGGACCGGCAACGCAGCATCTGAGCACCCAGCGCGCCGGCTCCTGGGGAACCGAACAGAGTTGGGGATGCTGGCTGGGCCGGCGCGCCGGCGCAGCCGCCACCACGTCGAACCGAAGCTACGTCTGGCTCTACGCCAGCGAAGCCGACCTGGAGGCTGCGACGGTAGACGGCTACCGGATCCGCTTCGGCGACAACTCCGCGGGCGACGAAATCGTGCTGGAACGAGTGGATGACGGCAGCGCCACCGCGATCCTCTCTTCGAGCGGCGCCGTAGCGAACGGACTTACAGATATCGGATTGCTGGTCCGGGTGACGCGCACCTCGGCGTCGGGCTGGACGCTCTTCACGTCGGTGCTGCCGACGGCCAACGGCGAAGGGCCGGGCGCCGGCGAGGCGCCCTCCGCCGCCAACACCCCGGTGAACCAGGGCAGCACCACCGACGCCACCTACACGAGTTTCGACGGCGGATACCTGGGCTTCATGGCCGATCACACGAACAGCGCGCCGGCCCGTGAGGGCGCCGAATTCGATCAGCTCTACTTCGACACCGACGCCACGTCGCCGCTGCCCGTCGAACTCGTCGCCTTCACCGCCGTGCGCGACGGGCGCGCGGTGCTGCTGCGCTGGACTACCGCCTCGGAGACCAACAACGCCGGCTTCGAAGTGCAAATCCACCCTCCGGCCTCCGATATCCGCAACCCGCAATGGGACGCGGCAGCCTGGGTGGCCGGGCAGGGCACGACCGAGCAGGCGCACCACTACGCGCACCGCGTCGAGGGGCTGCCGGCGGGCGTGCATCGCTTTCGGCTCAAACAGATCGACTACGACGGCACGTTCGCCTACAGCCCGCAGGTCGAGGTCTTCCTGGACGTGCCGGGGGTGTACCATCTCTCGGCGGCCTATCCGAACCCGTTCCGCCGGGCGGCGTCGTTCTCGCTGTCGGTGGCGCGGGCGCAGCGCGTCGCGGTGGCCGTCTACGACCTGCTGGGGCGGCGTGTGGCGTTGCTGCACGAGGGCCGCTTTCCCGCGGCGACCACGCGCGCGTTCCGGTTCGATGCAGGCGGCCTGCCGGGCGGCCTCTACGTCATCCGCATCGAGGCAGAGCGCTTCGCGGCGAGCCGGGCGGTCGTCAGGGCGAGGTAGCGCCCTGCGGCATCTGCCAGTGGTAGACCCTCACGTCCTTCCTGGACTCGCCCGTCACGATGGCGAACTGGAAGCGGCCCGGCTCCGGCGCGTGCGCCGCCAGGTCCACCGGGTAGAAATTCGGGTCGAAGCCGGGATCCTCCTGCACGAGCAGGTGC
>JBFGTT010000139.1:0-7743 GCA_041565995.1 Rhodothermales bacterium | reverse complement strand
GGCGTGGCGGGCTTGTGCAGCGCGTAGTGCTCGAAGCCGACGAAGGCCGGCACCTGGAGGTCGTAGAAGCGGCTGAACGGGTTGCCGCTCTGCCCACCCGGATACACCCCGTAGCCCACCGGCGGCGTCTGCGAAAAATCGACGACGACGCGCCAGCTGGCGCTGGCCGTGGTAGGCCGCCCGCCCGCCGGCGAGAGCGTGGCGGCGAAGCCGGGATATTCCAGTGGCCCGCGCCAGAGCGCCCGCAGCGCCGGCGCCCCCGTCAGGTGGCGGAAGACGATCTGGTGCACGTCGCCCCAGCGCCAGTGCGCGGCGCCCCAGCCGTAGCGCGCGGCCAGCGTGTCGGCGGCGGCGTCGAGGGCCAGGCGCAGCAGCCCGGCGGCGTCTTCGCGGCGGGGCGTGGCCTGCACGTCGAGCCACTTCGAGCGCGGCGCACGGCGCAGCAGGCCGTAGAGGACCGTCTCGGCAGGGCGCGAGAGGCCCTCGAAGGCGGGTTCGTCCCAGGCCAGGCGTTCCAGCGCGCCGAGCCACTCGTCGAGCACCAGCGGTTCGACGCGGTCGACGCCGGTGTCGCCGTCCCAGGCCGCCAGCAGCCGGCGGAGCGAGTCGGCGCGGGGCGAGAGGCCGCTGAGCGTGTCGAGCAGCGGCACGAAGAGGTCGCGCTGCACGGCGTGCACGTCGGCCTGGTAGCGCTTGAAATCCACGACGCTATGCCGGGCGCGGGCACGCAGCAGCGTGTCGATGCGGAGGGAGCGGTAGCTGGTGTGCCAGTCGTAGCCGAGGTAGTAGCGATAGGTCGAGTCGGTGGGTTGCTGGTTGGTGGAGGACAGGAAGCCCTGGGCCGGGTTGAAGGCCTGCGGCAGTTCCTCGAAGGGCACGCGTCCGATCCATTCGAAGGCATCCGTCGATCCGTCGAGCAGGCCCATGCCGTGCCCGGCCTTGCGGATGGGCAGGTAGCCGGTCGAGCGGATGGCCACGTTGCCCTCGACGTCCGCCTGCACGATGTTCTGCATGGGCGTATCCCAGAAGCGGAGCGCCTCCTGGAAGTCGTCGAGGCCCCGGGCGTGGTGCATGCCCCAGAGCGCGCGGAGCGTCCGGCTCGGTTCGTGCGAGACCCAGCGCACGGCCACCGCGCCGCTGTCGCTGAAGACGACCGGCCCCCAGTGCGCGTAGTAGAGCGTATCGACGACGGGCGGGCCGCCCCGGACGAAGATGGTGTCGAGGACGGCTTCGAGGTCGCGGTAGCCCGCGCCGTAGCGGTAGCGCCTTCGGGTCTCGTCGAGGTCGAGCGCGTAGTGGTCGATGACGTCGGCGCCGGTGTTGGTGAAGGCCCAGGCCACGTAGTCGGTGAAGGCCTGCGTGGGCAGCGGGGTGCCGGGCGCGCTCACGCCATAGGTGTTCATGGTGGGCGTGACCAGGTGGGCTTCGTACCAGATGGCCGGCAGCGTCAGGCTCAGGTGCATGTCGCCGGCCAGGATGGGCGCGCCGGTGGCCGCGTGCCGCCCGTCGACGACCCAGTTATTCGAGCCTTTGCCGGGCACGAACCCCTCGGCCCAGGTGCCTTTGAGCCGGGCCTGCGCCTCGGCCAGCGTCGCCAGGGCCGCCCGTGCGGCGGGCGAGGCCGTCTCGGCCACCGTCGCCGGTGGAGGCGCGCTGCCGCCCGGTTCGGGGATGATGGGCACGAACCATTGCTGGAAACGCGGATAGAGCCGGGCGAAGGCGTCCGCGCCCAGGCGTGCCTGGAGCGTGCCGTAGGAGGCGGCGTCGGTGCGGTAGCTGAGGTCGTAGTTGAAGTACTGGAGCAGCCGCACCGCGTGCAGCGCCGAGTAGCGCTCCGGGCGGTAGCCCAGCAGCCGGAACTCGAAAGGCAGATCCCGCTCCTCCAGCCCGTCGATGTAGGCGTTGGCACCGGCGGCGAACCACGCGACGAGGTCGCGCTCGGGTCCCTCCTGCTGCCCGATCCGGGCGGCGTCGCGCTGCGCGCTCCACTCCATCCCCGTGCTGCGCAAGAAGCGGTCGGCGTCGAGCGAGGCGGCGCCGAAGACCTCCGAGAGCCGCCCGGCGGCCACGCGCGGCAGGAAGTCGAGTTGGAAGAGCCGGTCCTGCGCCACGACGTAGCCGAAGGCGATGACGGCGTCGCGGTCGCTCTGAGCGAAGAGGTGGGGCACGCCCCGGTCGTCGCGCAGGACGGTGACGGGAGCCTCCAGGGCGTCGAGCGTGAGGCTCTCGGAGGCAGGGTGTTCGGCGAGGCGGGCGGTGCGGTAGAGGCCGTCGCGGGGGTCGAGCAGCGTGCCCAGCGGCGGCACGCCCGCCACGCGGTGGCTCAGCGCGTAGAGCAGGGCCGCCCCCGCCAGCGCCCAGAGCAGCAGCACGAGCACCCGCCTGCCGGCCTCGAGCGAAGTCGTCATGGCTGCACCGGCTCGGTCTGCGGAGGCACGAACGCCGGACCCTCCGGCGGCACGGCGGCCTCCGAAGCGGGGTGCAGCGACGGCGCCAGGCGGCGCAGCAACTCGTCGGTGGCGTTGGCATAATCCCGCGCGCCGCGCGAGTAGGGGTCGTGTTCAAAGACCGTCGAGCCGTTGGCATAGGTCGTCGCCAGCGAGGCGCACGTGCGGATGACGGTGTCGAAGACCTGGCTGCTATAACGTTTTCTGACGTAGCGCCGATACTTGTAATGATCGCGCTTGCGCGCGTCCACCTGCGTCAAGAGAAATAGCGGCTCGGCGAGGTCCGGGTTGAGCTTGGAACGTACCATCGCCACCGACTGCGCCGTCTGTTCGGCGCCGATGATGGGCTGGTATTCCGGCGTGACGGGGATGAGCACGTAGCGGCTGGCGACCAGGGCGTTGAGGCTAAAGACCGTGACGGCGGCGGCGGTGTCGATGAGCACCAGGTCGTAGCCGCCGACCTGTTCGAGCGTCTCTTTGGCCCAGAGCACGTCGGTGGGCTTGTTGAGCCGGCGCATCACCTTCGTCAACAAACTGGAGGAGGGCAAGAGGTCGAAGCCTTTGCGCCGCTCGACGGCTACGTCGCTCAGCGGACGTTCGTGTTGGAAGAGCATGAGCGACGAGGCGGCTTCGGGCGGCTCGTCCACGCCGAGCGTCCGCGTCAAGAAGCTCTGCGGGTCGAGGTCGATGATGAGCACGCGGTGGCCGCTCAAGCCGAGCGCCGCCGCGAAATGAAGGGCCGAGGTGGTTTTTCCGGTACCCCCCTTATGATTGCACACCGAAAGAACGATCATATACCTGAGTGACGGTAGGACGGACGAGGACGGCTGCAAGTTAGGTCGTGCCGGTGCCTGTGTCAAATGAAAGCGATGCCCGAGAAGACGAAACCCGAAGCCTCTCTCTCCCCGCTGCTGGCCCTCCTGGGCGGGGTGACGCTCGGCCTGAGCTACCTGCCGCTGCCGCTGTTCTGGCTGGCCTGGGCTGCGCTCGTGCCCATGCTGGTGCTCTGGGACCGCGTCGAGGCCGTGCCTCGCTTCCTGGCCGAGGTCTACACGGCCTTCCTGATGGCCTACGCCCTCGCGTTTTTCTGGCCCATGCTGCACGTTTATTCGGAGGCGCCGGCGGCCGTCTTCGCCGGGCTGCTGCTGGTGCCGCTGGCCTGGACGCTCCCCTTCGCGGCCTCGCTGCCCTACCGGCGGCGCTACGGACGCGGCGCCGGCTTCGCCGTGCTGGTGGCCTGCTACCTGGCCGTCGAGCTGGTCTTCGAGCACGGGCCGGTGGCCTTTCCGTGGCCGGTGTTGGGGCTGCCGCAGGCGGGCGCGGCGCCGCTCATCCAGTTCGCCGAGTTCACCGGAACGGCGGGGCTGACGCTCTGGGTGTTGCTGCTCAACGGCCTCTTCTTCGCCCTCTTCACCGCGCGGCGACGGCCCCGCCGCCTGCTCGTGGCCTTCAGCTTCGTGCTCCTCGTGGGCGCCTCGTTCGCCTTCGGCCACTGGCGGCGCGGCCACCTGGCGCGGACGGCCCGCTACGTCACCGTCGGCCTGGTGCAGCCGGCCCTCGACGCCACGGCCTGGACCCACCAGTACGGCTCGGCCCGCCTGGTGCACCTCACGACGCTCTCCGACTCGCTCATCGCCGCCATGAACGCCCCGCCGGTGTTCATGATCTGGCCTGAAATGGCCCTGCCGCCGGCGCCCAACGTCGCCCGGCAGGACTTCGTGGACGCCCAGTTGCAGGCCTGGGTCGACCGCCGGGAGGTGGCCCTGCTGACGGGAGCCTTGCTGCCCGACGGCGCTCCCGACGCCGCGCGCCGCTTCTTCGACAGCGCCGTGCTCTACCGCCCGCACGCCCCACGCCAGCGCTACGACCAGGTCCACCCGACGCCCTCGCAGGCTATCGTGCCGCTGGAAGAACAGGCCCCCTGGCTCGACGGCCGACGCCGCGCCCGCTTCGTGAAGGGCACCGACCAGCACATCCTCTCCTTCGACGACCTCCGCATCGGCGTGCTGCTCGACTTCGAAGGGCTCCTGGGCGACTACGCCCGCCGCTACCCCCGGCGCGCCGACTTCCTCGTGATGCTCACCCGCTACGGCTGGTGGGGTCGCGTCCCCGGCTACGGTCAACACCTCCATCACGCGCGCCTGCGCGCCATCGAGACGCGACGCAGCGTGGCGCAGGTGGCCCTCTCCGGCGGCACCGCGCTCATCGCCCCGGACGGCTCAGTCGCCTACCGGAGCCGGGCCGGCGCCCCCGCCGCGCGCCTGGCCGCCGTGCCACTCTACGACGGCGTCACGCTCTACGCCCGCTTCGGCAACTGGCTCGGCCTGGCGGCGGCGGCCCTCTCGCTTCTGCTGACCGGCTGGATCAGCCTCGTCGGCCTGCTGCACCTCCTGCGGCGCCCGGCCGCGCCCCCGCTCCGCGCCGAGGCCGCCTGAAGAGGCCGGAATTCGCCAAAGCATCATCGAAGCGACGCCCCTCCCGCCACGCCGCGCGAAACCGGAGCGGCAGACCGGCGGTTCCTGGTGATCTCGCACGATTCGGCAGTACGCAGCAGGGAACCGGCCCGGCATGAAGCTCCGCACCGACCTCATTCTGGCTTCGCAATCACCGCGCAGGAAGCGATTGCTCGAAGAACTGGGGCTGGTCTTCCGCGTCGAAGCCAACCCGTCGGAGGAGCACATCCCGGAGGGCCTGGCGCCGGCGGACGTGGTGCAGCACCTGGCGCTGGAGAAGGCCGAGCCGATCAGCCGCCGCCACCCCGCCGCGCTGACGCTGGCCGCCGACACGCTGGTCGTGCACGAAGGCGCCGTGCTGGGCAAACCCGCCGACGAGGCCGACGCCCGCGCGATGCTCCGGCGCCTCAGCGACGCCACACACACCGTCTACACGGGCCTGGCGCTGCTGCATCCCGCCAGCGGCCGCAGCGCCGCCGCCTGCGAGGCCACCCGCGTCACCTTCGCCGCCCTCTCCGACGACGAGATCGACGCCTACGTGGCCTCGGGCGCGCCGATGGACAAGGCCGGCGCCTACGGCATCCAGGCCGACCTCGGCGCCGTCTTCGTGGCCCGCATCGAGGGCGACTTTTTTAACGTGATGGGCCTGCCGCTGCATCGCCTCTACCGGCTCCTGCGCGAGGAGTACCCGGATCTGCTCACCCTCTGAGTCGGGATACGTGTGGACGTATGGACGAGATCAAGATTCGTCCTCTCGTCGATTCGTCGGCTCGCCCTTTCGTCGGCTCCCGTAATCACCTACCTTGCCCTACAGGATAGACTTTTCGAGCATGAATAAACCGTTCGATGAAATCCGCGTCCTGTTGATCCAGGCGCGCGACACGCTGGAGATGGAACGGCAAGAACAGGAGTGCTTCGTCGAGCGCTGCCGCCTGGAGCCGGCCCAGTTCGTGCCTGCCAACGTCGTCCGCGACCCCCTGCGCGTGGGCCTGCTCGACGGCGTGGACGCCCTGATGATCGGCGGCGCCGGCGAATACTCGGCCCGGAAGGACTATCCGTGGATGGCGGACCTGCTCCGGCTCGTCCACGCCGCCTACGACCGCGACGTGCCCACCTTCGGCTCATGCTGGGGCCACCAGGTCATCGCCCGCGCCTTCGGCGGCACGGTGATCTACGACGCCGCGCGCGCAGAATTCGGCTGCGGGATCATCGACCTGACCGAGGCAGCCGCCGACGATCCGCTGCTGGGCCAGTACCCCCGGTGTTTCCGCGCCAACCTGGGCCATCAAGACCGCGTCGTCACGCTGCCGGCCAACGCCGTCGAGCTGGCCTACAACGCCTCGCAACGCAACCAGGCCTTCCGCATCGAGGGCAAGGCCATCTACGGCACGCAGTTTCACAGCGAACTCGACGCCCGCCGCGAACGGGAACGGCTGGAAGCCTACGGACACCTCTACGAAAACGAACTGGGCGGCGAGGAAGCCTATCAGCGCGTGCTAGATAGCCTCGCCGACACCACCGAAGCCGACCACCTCCTCTACGACTTCCTGCGGACGTTCGTGGCCCATCCCGACGGCTCCACTCCCTGACTTCAACGATAGAAGTTGACGCATCGCCAGCCAGGCCGAGGCCGCAATCTAGACCCGACTCGCCTACTCGTCCCCTCGTCCCCTCGTCCTCCCTCCCCCCTGCCCTACCGCCGCCGGCGTGCCAGCAGCGCCACCGTGGCCAGCGGCGCCAGCAGCGTCGAGGCCAGCAGCCCGCCGGTGACCGTCAGCGCCAGCCCCAGCCAGAAGACGCCTTCGTGGGGAAAGACGAGCAGCGGCAGCATCGCCGCCACCGACGTGAGCGTCGTCGTCCACATCGGGCGCAGGCGCTCGCGCACGGCCAGGCGTGCCAACAGCCCCGGCGCGGTGGCCGGGCGCAGCCGCCGCAGTTGCCGGTAGCGGTCGGTCAGCAAGAGGCTGTCGTTGACGGCGATGCCCACGAGCAGCACCATGCCGATGAAGGCGCCCTCGGCAAAGTCGATGCCGGTCCAGAGAAAGCCCAGCGCCACGCCTACAGCCCCGGTCGGCACGCTGAGCATGACGACGAACGGCAGGCGCCACGACTCGAAGACCGCCGCCGTGACGAGGAACACCAGCACGAGGGTCGCCAGTAGCACCCAGGCGAAGGCCGACTGCACCTCCTCGGTGAAGAACCGAAATTCTTGGCGCTGCAAGACGTAGCCGGGCGGCGTCGGGAAGCCCGCCAGGGCCGCGTCGAGGAAGTCGCTGGCCATGCGGAAAGGCCCCCGGTAGTCAATGCCGACGTAGCGTCGGTACTGCTGGTTGTAGCGTTCGATGGCGGCGGGCATTTGCTCGACGGCGTAGGCGGCCAGCCCGGCCAGGCGCACCTGGGCGCTGTCGGCCAGCGGCAGCGGCCGCTCCACGAGCCGGGCCACGTCCAGGCGATCCGCCCCGCCGAGTACGATGCGCACGGGCAGGCGCGTCCGGCCTTCGAGGTCGGCGTAGAAGGCGGGAAAGCGCGTGGCGAAGACCGGTCGCAGCGTCCCGGCCAGCCACGCCGCCGAGGCGCCGGTGCGGGCCTGCGCCTCGGCGTCCCAGCGGAACCGCAGCACTTCGCGCGCCTGCTCCCCGGCGAAACTGAAGCGGCCCGCGTTGACGTTGACCTCGGCCACGCGGCGGCTCCGCTGCTGCGCGTAGGCGGCGAAGCGCCGGCACAGGCGCTCCAGGTCTTCGTAGTTGGGGCCGAAGGCTTCCACCTGCAAGCCCGCCACGCCCGACCCGCTGCCGCTGTG
The DNA here is from genome assembly GCA_041565995.1 of Rhodothermales bacterium. Taxonomy (GTDB): domain Bacteria; phylum Bacteroidota; class Rhodothermia; order Rhodothermales; family JBFGTT01; genus JBFGTT01. The sequence continues at coordinate 43 of JBFGTT010000139.1, read as the reverse complement.
GTAGCCTTCGGGCAGCAGCCCCCCCACGGTCACGGTGAGGCCG
>JBFGTT010000138.1:0-7758 GCA_041565995.1 Rhodothermales bacterium | reverse complement strand
GGTTTCGGGTCGGAAGGAGACGAGTTGATCGGGCGGGATGTAGCCTCGGATCTGCCGTTGGGGGGGGATGTCCTGGGCCTGGGCCGTCGTGCCGACGAGCAGGGGCACCGCCAGCAAGAGCGCGAAGGACAACGATATCGGGGGGATGCAAGAGATTTTCATGGGGGGTCGTCGTTAAGCTACGTCATGGCTCTCGTGTACGGGGAAGCTTATTCGGAGGCGCGGATGCGTGCCTGGCCGCCGGGCAGCGACTCGACGCGGGCGCCCTCCGTGCGCGTCGTGGCACCCTCCGCCGTCAAAACTACCTCCAACGATCCGTTCGGACCCGACACCCGGATCGTGATCGTCTCGATCTTCGGCACCCCGTCCTCGTCCAGGCGACGATCCTCCACCGCGCGAAACACAAACTCCGTGAAACCCGGCCCGCGCACGATGTCCTCGTAACCGAATCCCGTGAAGATCGTGTCGTCGAGCGTCACGTTCGTGTTGCCCGTCGCCTTCACCTTCGTCCCGTCGGCCCGCACGTTGATGTTCGTCCCCGCCGCCAGCGGATTCTCGTTCTGATCGGTCACCCGCAGCCGGTACGTCTCGCCCAGACGCGCCACCGCCGGCTCGATGCGCACCACGATGAATCCCGAAAAAAGCACCGGGAAACGGCTCGTGACGCGCTGGTCCTGGTCGTCGGCCGTCTCGGCCTCAACGATCGCCACGCCGTCGGCCGGCAACGGGTTGCCCGAGATCAGATCGACGCTGCCCCGGCCCTGTGCGTTCGTCTCGACCGACCCCTCGATGACCCCGTGCGAGGTCGTGAAATAGACCACCGTGCCCGGCTTGACCGGGTTGGCGTACTTGTCGCCGACGATGACGCTCACCGGGTTCGTCAGCCCCGCAATCAACAGCCCCGGAAAGTTGAACCGGTCCGGACCCAGCGTGAAGTGCGCCTGGTCGGGCAGCCCCCCGTGAATGGCCACGCTGACGGGCCGCGAACGGATCGTGCGCCCCTCGACATCGGCCTCGGCCACGACCTGCACGGCGCCGGCCCGGGTGCCGCTCGAGAGGTTGACCGTGACCTTGCCGCTGTTGTCGGTGGGCGCTTGCAGCGGGGCGATGAACTCGCCGCCGCCGGGATGCTGGCCGAAGCGGAAGCGCACCTGGGCTTCGTTCTCGAGCGTGACGGGCCGCCCGGCGGAGTCGGCCACCTGGAAGGTGATGCGCGAGACCTCGACCGAGCCGCTCTCGATGATGCCGATGGTCTCGTGGGTCTGTCCGACGAGCAGGATGTTCGAGGGCGAGCCGGAGGTGGGTTCTTCGGCGCGGGTGCGACTCAGGCGGAAGTTGGGCACCTCGATGGTGCGTCCGGCGATGGCCAGCACGGTGACGGTGTCCGTGGAGAAGGCGTCCTTGGTAGCGACGATGCGGACCTCGGTCGTCGAGAGGAGGCGTACCTCGACGGTGAAGCGGCCCTGCGCGTCGGTTTCGACGAGCACGTCGGTCTCTTCGTCGAGGTTTTCGTTGAGGACGATGCGGACGAAGGCGTTGGCGAGGGGGTTGTTGGTTTCGGCGTCGAGCACCTGGCCCATCAGGGTGACGGTGCCGCTCTCATCGTCGGACGAATCGCAACCAATGCTCAGCAACAAGGCCAGCATCAGCAGCAACAGGGGGTAACGTCTCATCAGGCTGCTCCGTGGTGTTCGGGGAATCGAGAGGAGGCCGGCGCAAGGCCTGGCGCAATGTTGCCAGTGTAAATCCTAATCGCAGGTATCGGACGGCCCCGGTGCTTCTTAACTCGAAAAGCAGACAAGATTTTGCGACGCCGCCGGCGCCGTGCGCGCACAAAAAAGCGGCTGGAAGCCTGCGCCTCCAGCCGCTCGTCGCGTTATTGCTGCGTGTGATGCCGCACTCAGAAGGAATCCGGCGGTACGGCAGGCGAGGCGCCCGGCTTTTCTTTGTCGGCGCCGCCCGCCGGCTGTGCGCCGCCGCTGGAGGCGACGAACTTCTCCAGCTGTTGCTGCGCCACCTCGCGCCCGCCCAGGCCGAAGGCGATGGCGGCGGCCACGGCCAGCGCGCCCAGAATCAGCCCGAAGGCCAGGTTGATGATCGAGTCGGCCAGGCCCATCTGGCGGAGCGCCATCGCGCCGGCCAGCACCAGGACGGACACCCGCGCCGCCATGGCGAGCAACTCCGGTTGCTTTATGCCGCTCTCGCGCACGGCGTGGTAGGCCAGGTTCGCCAGGTAGAGGCCCAGCGCAAAGATGACCAGCCCGAGGAGGATCTCGCCGGCGAAGCCCAGAAACTCGCCGATGAGCACCGTCAGCGCCTCGAAGCCCAGCAGGTCGGCGGCTTCCATCGCGGCGAAGAGCATTACCACCACCACCACGAGGCCGCCCGCGATGTCGGCAGGCGTGCGCCCGGCCTCGGTCGCGGCGGTCAGGCCCAGTTTTTCGAGAAAGCGGTTGAAGCCGATGCTCGTGAGCAGGTTGCTCACCAGGCCCGCCACGAGGCGGGCCACCACGTAGGCGATCACCAGCAGCAGCAGCGCCGCAAAGATCTGCGGGATGGCCGCCAGGATCACGTCGAGCATGCGGCTGGCCGGCGCCGTTAACGCCTCGATGGCCAGCGCGTTGAGCGCCGCGATGATCACGGGAATGAGCACGAGCACGTAGGCGACGATGCCCAGCACCTGCGAGAGCGGCTGCTCGCCGAGCGCGCCGGAGAGGCCCACCCGCTCGCTCAGCCGGTCCACGCCCGCCGCCGCCGAAAGGCCCACGACGATCTTACGCACCAGCCGGGCGACGAAGTAGCCGATCAGCCCGATCAGCACGGCGGCCAGCAGGTTGGGCAGAAAGTCGAGCGCCTCGTTCATCATGCTGGAGACCGGGCTGAGCAACCCCTCGAGCCGGAGCGCGTCGAGGATGGCCGGCAGGAAGAGCAGGAAGACGAGGTAATAGGTCGCCGTCGAAACGGCGTCGGCAATCGTGGTGCCGTCCTCGGCGGGGGCCTCGTCCTGCACCTGCCGCAGAACGCGCTCGTCGAGGCGGGCCGCCCGCAGCCCGCGCCGCGTCAGAAAGCGCAGCAGGCTCGCCACCACGTAGGCCACGAAGACCAGCACGCCGGCGGCAATCAGTTGCGGGATGTACTCGAAGATGGCGCCCAGGAACTGGTTGAGCGGCTGCGTGGCGAACGTCAGGTTGAGCACTTGCAGAAACATCACCACGACGAAGAGCATCAGCAGGTAAAAGATGCCCTTCGTGATGTATCGCTCGACGTTGACGCCCTCGGCGCGTTCCTCGGCCAGGGCCTTGCCGATGCGGTTGTCGAGGCTGGCTTTGCGCAGCCCGCGCCCCACCAACCCCGCGATCACTTTGGCGACGACGTAGCCGATGATCAGGATGGCGAGGGCGCCCAGCACGTTCAGCAGAACCGGCCCGATGTTGGTAAGGGTGTCGCGTAGGTTCTCAAGCATGGTTCGGGTCCTCCGTAAGATGAGTGGTGAGGGGAAGGGAGGTTTTGGGGAAGACGGTTTCGTCTCGCGCACAGGCCTCCGGCGGCGGATCGCAGGGATCACGCCGGAAGGCCCGCTCGCAAGAGAGCCTTCCGGCGTGCCCCGATAGACGGGGAGCGACGGCTCACCCGCCGGGGGCGCAGCCGCTCAATCCACCGGAAACTCCAGGTCGTCGACGTCGAAGAAGACCCGGACGTTGTCCGTGCCGGCCTGCTCGGCAATCCGACGATGGATCATCCTGGTGACGGTGGGGATGGAGACGCCGTAACTGACGGCGAAGCGCAGGTGCACCTCCAGGCCGGCGTCGGCGGGGCGCACCTGCACGTTGACGGCGTGCAAGAGGGGAACGGCCTGGCCGGGCGCTTGCAAGGCGCGCTCGGTGTCCTGGACGGCCTGGCGCACCCAGCGCGCCAGCTTCCGGGTCTCCGGCGTCGGGCGGGACGCTGCTGCCTCAGGCGCGGGCGGGTGCTCCGGCGCAGCCTCGGGCAGGCTCGGACGGGTACGTCTGCTTCTCAGGGTCAAGGTGGCCTGCTGCGCTGGCTGCGAGGAAGAGGGGAACCGCCGGAGCTACTCGGCGGAGTGGGCGCGCCTGCATCGACACGCTGGGCGCGAAATTAGCAACCGACGCAGTGGAGCGAATAAAAGGCCAGTTAAAGATCGATTAAAGCTCAATTAAAGGGCCGTCTGCTGCGCGGCACAAAGTCTACGTCTACGGTGCTCAGGCGCACGCCGGTGAAGGTGCGAACGGTCTTGCGGACCTGTTTGCGCACCAGCGAGGCCAGCCGGCGCGCGTCGGCGTCGTGCCGGGCCGTCAGGCAGAGCCGAAGCGTCGGCGAGGGACCGTGCCACCGGGCCGGTTGCGCAAAGACGCCCTCCACGTCTTCGACGCCGGGCACGTCGCGTCCGGCCACCGCCGCTATTTTGCCCAGCACGGTCGCCGAAATGTGTACTTCCATCGCGTGCGTGGATGCGGTACGCATGGCGCTTTCCCTCATGGCTGGTACGTCAGGATTCCGCCTGTTGGGGCAGGGCGAACCGATACCCCCGGCCGCGCACCGTCTGGATCATGTCGCTGATGTCGTGGGCGACGAGCTTGCGCCGGAGGAAGTAGACGTAGACGTCGACCATGTTGGTGCCGGCGTCGAAGTCGATGCCCCAGACGTGATCGAGGATCCGGTCGCGGGTGCAGAGGGTGTCGGTGTGGCGCATGAAAAAGTCGAGCAGCGCAAATTCGCGCGGGGTCAGTTCGATTTCCTGGTCGCGGACGAAGACGCGCTGGGCGGTACGGTCGAGGCGGAGCACGCCGAGCGTCACCACGTCGTGCGTCGCCGTCGTGGGCGGCGTGGCCGAAGGCGCCTGCTGCGCGGCATCGTCTTGGAGCGCGCTGCCGCGCACGTCGCGGAGCAGGCGTCGGTAAGCGCCCGTCTTGGCCTGCAACAGCGGCAGGTGCATCGGGAAGGTCATCGCGTCGTCGGCGCCGGCGGCCAGCGCGGCGATCTGGTCTTCCTGGCCGCCGCCGCAGAGCGCGATGACCGGCGTGAGCACCGTCGAGCGGACGTGGTAGCAGAGGGTGTTGATGACGGGGGCCTGTTCCAGGCGCCAGTCCACCAGCACGGCTTCGGCGTCGGCTGCGGCGCGCACGATGCGTTGCCCGTAGGGGGCCAGCGTGAACTGCTCGTCCACGATGCCGTCGGTCGTGAAGACCTCGACGTGGTGCGGCGGCGGGCAGCTCATGCGCACGGCCGCCACGACCATCTGGGCGTTGCTGACCAGGCAGAGCTTCAGGTGATCGGGGGATGCGGCGTCGGACATCGCTGGGAAGTAGATTACGTTGTACAGGGGCGGCCAACCTTAAAGGCCGATTAAATAACGGCAAAAAGTGGATTAAAAACAGCGCGCCGCCCGCCGGCGGATCACCCGGCGCTTTAATGGATTTTTGATCGTGCGTCGCTTTTAATCCAGTTTAATCTCGTTTGCGGCGCGTAAAACCCGCCGCCGCCGCCCCGAAAAGCACCTGCTGCGCGTCCTGCGCCGCTTTTTTCCGCGCTTAGGTGTGTCCGGCTCGTCGAGGCGGCGCATCGCCGCCAGGGGCAATTTTTAATAAGGTTTAAATCCGGCTTTTATGTTGACTGGCACCGGGGGTGGCAATTTACGTCTCGACGAAGTGCGCTGCCGCCCCCGTGAAATGCATGAAGACTTCATGGGGGGGTTACAGGTGGGTAACGCCTCGCTGGAACAGCCGGAGCATGCGCGCGGGTTCTGAAGCACGCCTTCACCCAGACTCAAGATCATGAAACGTAAACACGCGTCAGCCGGCGCGATCTTCGCGGCAGTTTTGCTCTTTGTCGCCACGACGACGCTGACCGCCTGCGACAGCGGCGGCGAGGATGCCGTCGACGTGGCGGTCGTGGTGGGCACGTATGCCTTCAGCCAGTGGACGTTTGCGCCCAACGCTTCCGCCATCGCCGACGCCAACGTGCTCGACACGCTGGTCGCCGTGCAGACCTCGATGCGCTTCACGGCGGACCGGCGGTTTCTGCTCGACTACCGGTTCGTCGGCGGCGCCAACGATCTGTTCATCTCCGGCACGTACGCCATCAACGGGCAGCAACTCGACGTCCGGCTCGACGGCTCTTTCGACGCCGCGCGCAGAAAGCTGCTGCTGCCCCGCGACTTCACCCTGCGCGTTCTCGATAACGGCGTCCGCCTCGAGGGCAGCATTCCCCGCAACGGCGTAGACCTGACCGAATTCTCCAACCGCTATGCCGGCGTACCTGCCCTCGACGGTACCCTGCTGCTGCAATTGCGCAAACGCTAGAAACCCTCTGCGTAGCGCGCACGGCGCAAAGCCTGCCGCCGCTCCGGCGACGGCGTCCCCTCGCTCCTACGCGCGCTCGTTCGTTTTCTTCGACCTAAACCCTGCATAACATGATCCACCGCGACGAACCTTCTCGCCCCTTCTCCCGCTTGCTCGCGTGTTGCCTGGCGGCCTGCGCCGGCCTGCTGCTGATGCTGCTCAGCGTAGCCCCGGCGGCGGCCCAGGTCACCGGCGTCAGCTACACCGTCTCGCCCATCGGCGCCCGCGTCTACTGGGATAACGACGCCGCCCTCGACGACGGCTTCCTCTACGGCGGCGAACTCGGCCTCGGCTTCGGCCAGTACCTCGAGGTGAGCGGCATCTACCTCTACGGCAATCGGTTCGAGACCGACTTCTCCGGCTTTTCGGGAGAAAACCAGGCGGTCCTCGATGCGCTGGCCGGCCTGGCCCCCCGCGACGTGACGGTGCAGCGCTACGGCGCCAAGCTGCGCGTCAACCTCGGCGCCGGCAGCATCATCCCGTTCCTGAGCGTCGGCACCGGCATCATCCAGCTGGATCCCGACGACATCGACGCCAGCGAGAACATCTACGTCAACGGCGGCGTCGGCGCCACCTTCAGCCTGGCCGACCGCTACACCATCTCGGTGGCCGCCGAAAACCTGGCCTACCGCTACAACCCCGGCCAGACCTTCTTCACCGACGCGGACCTCCGCCAGATCGGCCTCACGCGCGACAACTTCAACCAGCAGACGGTCTATAACCCGGCCATCTCGGCCTCGCTCAAGTTCTACCTGGGCGGGCGCAGCGAAGACGAGATGACCGTCGTGGACCGGGCGCTGTTGCGGCAGTTCCGCGGCGGCGGCTTCCGCCTGGCCGTCGAGCCGTTCTACGGCCAGATCAATTTCGACGACAAGCTGGGCTTCCCGGACACGCAGGCGCTCGCGGGCGTCAACGCCGGCTTCGACCTCGGCCCGTACGTGGGCGTGCGCGGCTTCTACTGGCGCGCTACCGACGAGGCGAAAGCCTTCGACGAGGGCCTCAATGCCCGGTTCACCGAGTTGCAGTTCTACGGCGGCGAACTGGACCTGCGCTTCGGCAACCAGTTGGGCAGCCTGGCGCCCTACCTCATCTTCGGCGGCGGCTACCTCAACGTCGGCGACGAGTACGAGGACTTCAGCGGGGTGCGCCCTGAGAGCCGCTACTTCGCCATCGGCGGCGGCGGCGTCGAGTTTCCGCTCTCGGAGGCCATCAAGCTGCAAGCCGGCGTGCGCGGGTTGTTCATGAGCGATCAGGATGTCGAGGATCTCAGCGATCCCAGCAGCGTCCGCGTCAGCCCCATGTTCTCCGGCGGCATCAACTTCAACCTCGGCGGCAGCGGCCGTACGGCAGGCGCCGTGCTGGAGCGGGAGATGGCCGCCTCGCGCGCCGAAGCCGAGCG
>JBFGTT010000137.1:0-7793 GCA_041565995.1 Rhodothermales bacterium | reverse complement strand
TGGCGCACTACGTCGGCCATCACCACGGCGCCACCGCCGAGGCGGTGCTGGCGGGGTTGCTCAAGGCCGTGGCGCGCTTCGCCGGCGGCGACATCCAGGACGACGTGGCGCTGCTGGTCGTCAAGGTGACGTAGGCCGGGCTTCGTCCGAGAAGTCGCGGTGGCCGAAGTAGTGGAGCACGTACTTCATCTTGGCCGCCTTCTGCGGGCCGAAGCCGGGCAGCCGCCGGACGCGCCGCTCCACCGTAGCGAAGGCGGCGCCGTCGTCCCAGAGCCGGGCCGCGTCGCCGTCGTAGGCGTCGGCCAGGATGCGGGCGACGGCGTGCGTGGTGTCGGCCATTTTGTTGGTGAAGCGGTGCACGGCGGGCTTCTCGGCGAAGCGCGCGCGCAGGGCCGCCGGGTCCATCGCGGCGATCCGGTGCATGTCGAGGTGGCCGAGGCGCTCGCGCAGGCGGTGCGGGCCGGTGAAGGCGTACTCGGCGCGCACGCGCTGGTCGTAGAGCAGGCCCAGCAGCGCGGCGTTCGGGTCGCGGCGCAGGTAGGCGTCGGCCTCCGGGTCGCCGGTGAAGGTGCCTTTTTGTTTGAACCGGTCGAGCATGCGGACGAGGCCGCCTTCGAAGTGGCTGTAATCGAGGTGGGTGATGCCTGGCTGCATGCGTGGTTGCCGAAAAAGAAGGAGAATACGATACCCCGTGCACCTTCCCACCTATTCCTCACGAAGCCATTCGGCCATGCGGCGGGCGAAGTAGGTCAGGATGACGTCGGCGCCGGCGCGGCGGATGGCCAGGAGGGCTTCGGTGACGCCGGCGCGCAGGTCGAGCCATCCGTTGGCGGCGGCGGCGAGCATGGCGTACTCGCCGCTGACTTGGTAGGCAGCCACCGGCACGTCGGCCCCCTCGCGCACGCGGTAGATCACGTCGAGGTAGGGCAGGGCGGGCTTGACCATCACCATGTCGGCGCCTTCTTCGAGGTCGAGGGCCAGTTCGCGGAGGGCTTCGCGGACGTTGGCCGGATCCATCTGGTAGGTCTTTTTGTCCGGCGGGATGCCCGGTTGCTGGCGGGGGGCCGAGTCGAGGGCGTCGCGGAAGGGGCCGTAGAAGGCCGAGGCGTACTTGGCCGTGTAGGCCAGGATGGCCGTGTCCGTGAAGCCGGACTCGTCGAGGGCTTCGCGGATGGCGCCTACGCGGCCGTCCATCATGTCGGAGGGGGCGATGATGTCGGCGCCGGCCTGGGCCTGCACGAGCGCCATCGCCGCCAGCACCTCCAGCGTCTCGTCGTTGACGATGCGTCCGTCGCGGACGATGCCGTCGTGCCCGTCGGAGGAGTAGGGGTCGAGCGCCACGTCGGTGATCACCAGCAGGTCGGGCACCTCGCGCTTGAGCGCGCGCACGGCGCGGGGGAACAACCCGTCCGGGTCGAGGGCTTCGGTGCCGTGCGGCGTCTTCAGGGCGTCCGGGATGGCGGCGAAGAGGGCGACAGCGGGGATGTTGAGCGCGTGCAACACGGCGGCTTCGCTCACCAGTTCGTCGATGCTGAAGCGGTGCTGCCCCGGCATCAAGGCGATCTCCTGGCGCACGCCCTCGCCCTCGACGACGAACAGCGGGGCGACGAGGTGGTCCACCGAGAGCCGCGTCTCCCGCGCCATACGCCGGAGGTTCTCGCTCCGCCGCAGCCGGCGCGGCCGGTGGATGAGTGGAAAAGGAGGGATGGTCTGCATCGCGTTCAGCACCGTGCTCGTTTCGGGTAGGTGAGCCGACGAATCTACGAAGACGCATCTTTTCGTCCACTCGTCCTTTCGTCGATTCCTCCAGGCGTTCCTGCTCACCGCACCAGCAGCATGCGCCGCGTGCGCACGGCGGAGCCGGCGGTGAGGCGGTAGAGGTAGACGCCGCTGGAAGCCTCGCGCGCCTGCCACATCGCCGTGTGCCGACCCGCCGGCAGCACGCTGTCGACGAGCACGGCCACGCGCCGGCCCAGCACGTCGAACACCTCCAGGCGCACCGCGCCCGCTTCCGGCAGCGCAAAGGCCAGCGTCGTGGCCGGGTTGAACGGGTTCGGATAGTTCTGCGCCAGGGCAACGTCGCGGGGCAGCGCCGGCGCCGTTTCGACGGGCGTGGCGGTGCCTTCGGTGCGGAAGCTGAAGGGCCGATCCGCCGCCACCACGGCGAAGCCGTCCGAGACGCGCGCCGTCCAGGTGTAGGTGGCGCCGGGCTGCAGGCGCGCGAGGTCCTCGAAGTCGAACGTGGTCTGCGCTCCGGCGGTCAGCGTGGTGTCGAGGCCGGGGCCGGAGATCTCGAGCGTGTAGCAGAGCGCGTCACCGTCGGCGTCGGTGGAGGCATCCCAGCGGAAGGAGATCGCCGCGCGCGTGGCGAGCGAGTCGAGCAGGAGGCCGTCTTCGGGGGCGCGCAGGGCAAACGGGGCGGGCGGCGCGTTGTTTTCCGTGGTGCGGCCGCCGACGCGCAGGGCGGGGTCGGCCACGTAGTCGAGCCGGAAGCCGTTGGCGTCGCGCGCCATCACGCGCAGGGTGTAGTAGCCGTCGGGCAGGCCGGAGGGCCAGGCGGCGGAGAAGGCGTCGGCGTTGTGCGTGAGCGGCAGCGGTTGCCAGGCGGCCTCGTCGCCGAAGCGGCGATAGGACAGCTCCGCCGAGGCGACCGGCCCGAGGTCGCCTTTGGCGTTCACGTCGCGGGCGGTGAAGCGGATCCGGTTGTCGTCGCCGGGCAGGAAGACGTCGGTGAGGCTACCGTTGGCGGTGGGTTGGAAGTTCGTGAGGACGGGCGGGTCGGTGTCGATGGCTTCGTCCTGGCTGAGGCGGAAGCGCAGGCGCGCGGTGGCCCGCCCCGGAAGGCCCTGCACGGCGTATCCGTCGAAGGTAAAGACGGTCTCGTAGACGGTCTCGTCGGAGAGGTTGCGGATCGTCAGGGGGACCGCCGAGGGTTCGTTGCGGCGCATGCTCTCGACTATGCGCGTGCCGTCTTCGGCGAAGACCTCGACGGTGACGGGGCCGGGCTGGAAGTCGCCGCCGGGATTGGCGAACAGCGGCGCCAGCGGCGGGCGCTCGACGAGGATCGTCGGCCCGGGATCGGACGGGCGCAGCAGGGTGTTGGCGAACGTCGCCATCCAGAAAGGCGGCGCCAGGCCCACGGTCTCTTCGACGGCGGCCCCCGTGGTGGTGAAAAGCGTCGTCTCGCCGCCGAGCGCTCGGCGTCCGGCGAGGCGTCCCGGCGTGATCTCCAGGATCATCGAATCGTAGAGCAGCCGGGCGTCCAGGCTGGGGTAGACGAAGCCCTCCGCCGGGATCGCGTCGAAGATCATGTGGCTCTGGAAGCGGTAGGCGGAGCCTGCATGGGCGTCGGGGCCGTAGTAGACCGTGCGCCGGAAAGGCGGCAGCAGCCGGTGATGCCGCCGCAACGCCTCCGAGAAGAAATAGGTGCGCACCGGCAAGGCCCCCCGCGCCGTGGCGTAGACGCCCTGCACGAGCATCACCTCGCCGGTGCCCGGCGCGGCGTTGACCCGCGTGTCGGCTCGTTTGAAGGCGGCAGGGTCGTTGTAGAGCGTGGCCGACGTCGTGATGCCGGGGCCGAGGGCGAACGGGATCACGTAGTCCGCGCCCGATGCGTGGGAGAGCGTGTGGAAGACCAGGTTGAGGGCGTAGCGGGTGCCGACATCCGCAATCATCACGTGGTCGTACTTGAGCGTGCCGCCCACGCCCAGGGTCATGTCCTCCCGGCCGATGACGAGCCGGGCGAAGGTGAAATCGGGCGCGAGGTCGTTGCCCTCCACGTCCGAGAGCTGGTAGCGCAAGGTGTTGCTGCCCTTTTTCCAGGTCAACAGGGTCTTCGTCGTCTGCGTCACGTCGAGGCGTTCGCGCACGTCGAAGGACACGTAGAAGCGGGGCGGCGTCGGGTCGAGTGGGATGAAGAGGGCGACGACGTCGTAGGTGCCCGCCGGCAGGGGCACGGCCACGGAGGCGGCGCCCAGCAATTCATCCTGCGTGAAGTACGCGGTGCTGCGCGTGCCGTCGTGGATCAGCAGGAGCAGCGGCGGGCCGTCGTCGAGGTCCAGGGCCAGGTGAGGCGCCTTGAGGAAGGTGAAGGGCACGGCCAGCGAGTCGGTGGCGGAGCGGGCGACGACGCGGCCCACGTAGGGCGGCGGCGTCAGCGGCGCGAAGGGGACCTGGCCCGTCTGGATGTCCACGGAAAAGGTGACTGCGGCGCGCTCGCCTGCCGGCACGGTGAGGCGGTCGGCGCTGAGCGCGGCGTCCACGCCCGCCGGTAGCGCCCCCTCGACGGCCAGGTCGAACGTCTGCGGCTCGTCGGTCAGGTTGTGCAGGGTGAGCGTTTCGGTGTGGGAGAAGACGGGCTGCGTGAGGTCGAGCAGGCCCAGGCTGAGGGTGCTGGGCGTGACGACGGCTCGCTGCTGCGCCGCCGCCAGCACGTCGAGGCGGCCCCCGCCCTGCGTCCACACGTCCTGCCCCAGGTCGGCGGCGCTCTGCACCATGGCGGCCTTGACCACGTCGGGGTCCCAGCCGGGATGCAGGCCCAGCAGCAGGGCCGCTGCCCCGGCCACGTGCGGCGCGGACATCGAGGTGCCCTGGAAGCGCTCGTAGGCGCCGCCCGGAAATGTAGACGTGATCCCGACGCCCGGTGCCACGAGGTCGGGCTTGTTGGCGAACCCCAGCTCGGTAGGGCCGCGCGAGCTGAAAAAGGCGATGACGTCGTCGTTGTTGGTGGCGCCCACGGTGATCGCGCTCTCGGCGGTGCCGGGCGACTGGATGGCCCGGTAGTGAATCTGGTTGCCGGCGGCCACGACGCACACGACGCCGCTGCGCACGGCGTTGTCGATAGCCTGCGAGGCCGGGTCGGCGGGCGAGCCGTTGCTGCCCAGACTCAGGTTTATTACGTCGGCGTGGTCGGCGGTGGCGGGGTTGCCGTCGGGGTCGGCGGCGTAGTCGATGCCGGCGATCATCGTGGAGGTCAGGCCGGTGCCCTCCGGGCCGATCACGCGGACGGCCAGCAGGCGGGCCTGCGGCGCGACGCCCCGGAGCGTGCTGCCGTCGGCGGCGGCGATGCCGGCCACGTGGGTGCCGTGGCCGTGCTCGTCCATCGGATCGGGGTCGTCGTCGAAGAAGTCGTAGCCGCCGGCCACCTTGAAGCCCGGCCCGAAGCCGCCGCCGAGGTCGGGGTGGGTGTAGTCGATGCCGGTGTCGATGACGGCGATGACGACGCCCTCTCCGGTGGCGCCGAGGTCTTCGTGGGCGCGGTCGGCGCGGATGATGCGGTTGCTCTCTTCGTCGAGCGTACGCACCGGGGCGTCCGCGTAGAGGCGGCGCACGTAAGGCCGGTCGGCGAGGTAGGGCACGGCCCAGCGCCGGGTGGTCAGCGCCACACCGTTGAAGGTCGTCCGGTAGTCGAAGCGGAGGCGGGTCTGCGAGGGCGCCAGCGGCCCGCCCTGCTTGGCGGTGGCGTCGAGCGCGGCCAGGTCCGCCCGCAGCAGCGCCCGTTCGCGCTCCAGGGCGGCCTCCGCTGCCGCCGCCGCGCCCGCCTTGGCGGCCTCCGGCTGATCCGCCAGGACGACGCCGTAGGGCAGGCTCTCGAACTGCAAGATGACCTCGACCGCCTCGTTCGGGTCGAACGCCGCCTGCGCCGCCACGCTGTCGCCCTCGGTGACGGAGAAGACCAGCGCGCCCTCCGGATGGACGGCCTGCCGCACGTCGCCCGCCGCGCCGGCCTGCATCACGAGGGTCTGCGCCGAGGCCGGCAACGCCGCCGCGAGCAGCGCCGCCAGCAGGCCGGCCGCCGTCATCGTCAGGCTCTGTCCCGCAGGGTTCGACATGGCGCAAGTTGGGTTGCAGTGCGCCGGTTGCCTGAGCCGGGCCGTTGAACCGTTCCCGTTCAAACGCTCAACTTCCGGCGCCAGCGCGTACCTTCCGGCGTGTCCATCACCTCGACGCCCATCGCCTCGATCTCGTCGCGGAGGGCGTCGGAGCGGGCGTAGTCTTTGGCTTTGCGGGCGGCCCGGCGTTCAGCCAGCAAGGCTTCGACCTGCCGGGCGAAGGGGTCGGCCTCGTCGTCGTCCGGTTGAGCCGGCGCGTCTTCGTGGTAGACGATGCCCAGCAGGCCGTTGATCCGGTCGAGCCACGCTTTTGCCCGGTGCGCCGAGGCGGCATTGAGATTATCGCCGATGCCGTTGAGCAGCTTAACGCCCTGCAGCGCGGCGGCTATGGCTTCGGGCGTGTTGAGGTCGTCGAGCATGGCGCCGAGGGCGCGGTCGTAGAGGTCGTCAAGGCGCGCGCCGACGCGGTCGTCCCCCGGCGCGTCTTTTTGGAGGGCCTGCGCTACGCGCTCGGCGGCCTCGCGCAAGCGCTGCACGTGGCGCGCGCTGTCTTTGAGCGCGCGGAACGTGAAGTTGTAGGGTTTGCGGTACTGCCCGGCCATCAGCGCTAGGCGTAGCGCCAGCGGATCGACGCCGCGCCCGCCTTCGGCTTCGGGCCGCACGAGGTCGCGCACGGTGTAGAAGTTGCCCAGGCTTTTCGACATCTTCTCGCCCTCGACCTGCAAAAAGCGGGTGTGGACCCAGTGGGGCACCCAGGGTTTGCCCGTGAGGCTTTCGCTCTGGGCGATCTCGCATTCGTGGTGCGGGAAGGTATTGTCCTCGCCGCCGGTGTGCAGGTCGAACTGCTCGCCCAGGTAGGTCATCGACATCACCGAGCACTCGATGTGCCAGCCGGGGAAGCCCCAGCCCCACGGGCTGTGCCAGCGCATCAGGTGGGCGGGGTCTTTCTTCCAGAGCGCAAAGTCGCGCGGGTTGCGCTTCTGGGCATCGACCACCACGTCGCGGACGGCCTGTTCGAGTTGCTCGGCGGCCAGGTTGCCCGAGAGCTTGCCGTAGTCCGGAAAGCTCTCGACCGAGAAATAGATGCCCTGGTTGGTCTCGTAGGCGTGGCCTTTTTCGAGGAGCTTTTCGACGGCCTCGATCTGCTCGGCCACGTGCTCGGCGGCGCGCGGGCGCACGTCCGGCTCGCGCAGGTTGAGCGCGCGCCAGTCTTCGAGCAGCACGGCGGTGTAGTAGCGGGCCAGGTCCCAGATGTTGGCGAAGCGCTCGCCTTCCTTCGAGTGCAGCGCCTTGATCATGCGGTCCTCGCCGGAGGGGTCGGTGTAGTCGTCCTCGGTCAGGTGCCCCACGTCGGTGATGTTCGAGACGTAGGTGGTCCGCCAGCCGAGGGCCTCGGCGGTGCGCAGGATGAGGTCGGCGGTCAGGAACGAGCGGAAGTTGCCGATGTGGGCGTAGGCGTAGACCGTCGGGCCGCAGGCGTAGAAGCGCAGGTGGCCTGCTTCGCGCAACGCCAGCGGCTCGACGCGGCGGGTGAGGGTGTTGTAGAGACGGAAGGTTTGCTCGGAGGGCATGCGGGATCGGAAAGCGTGAAACGTACGACGGGCGGGCGCCGGTCAGCGCCGTGCTGCGTAATCCTGACGATTCCGGCGCAGGCAAGCGCTTATACCCGGCCGGGTCGATGAGGTGCCGAAGGGTGACATCGTCGCGCCGATTGCGTTTATTGCGGCGAGCACCTCGCCTTCCTTCCACCCGCGCCCCGGCCCGTGAACCGTCTAACCGCCCGACGCAGCAAAGAGATCGCCTCGCTGGCGAAGAAGAAGCACCGCGAGCGGCTGGGCCGGATGCTCGTCGAAGGCGTGCGCTCGGTGGAGGCGGCCCTGGCAGCCGGCGCGCCGCTCGTCGAGATCCTGGTGACGGAGGCGGCGCTGGCCGAGGCGCGCGTGCAGGCCCTCGTCGAGGCCG
>JBFGTT010000136.1:0-7827 GCA_041565995.1 Rhodothermales bacterium | reverse complement strand
CTTTGCCGTCGGCGTAGGCTTTGCCGAGGTCTTCGGGGCCGAGGTCGTAGAGGAGGATGTCGGTGCCGGGGACGCGGTAGCGGCGGAAGGGATCGGCGGCGGCGGCGTCGACCATCGCCTGCGTCACCAGCGGCGAGCCTGGCTCGGAGAGGTAGGGGTAACGGGCCGTCGGCTGCGCGTGCGAGTCGTCGTTGTCGATGCCGTCCTTGAAGCCCAGGCCCAGGTCGTCCTCCCCGACGCCGACGAGGTGGATGATCGGGCGTCCGTTGCGGCCCATCTGCACGAGGTCGGCCTGCGGGTTGGGCGGCCAGCGTCCCCACTGGTCGGAGGTCGCCGCTGCGACCATCTCCTGGGTAACGCCCGGGCCGCTCTGCACGCCGTCGCCGTCGTTGTCGATAAAATCGGCGTAGCCGACGCCCACGTTGGAGCCTTGCTCGCCCTCGAACGGCACGTGCGTGGTGTTCTCGTCGATAAGCCCGTTGAGGTTGTCGTCGATCCCGTTGGCGGGGTCCTCGCCCGTCAGAAACGCCATCGGCACGATGGGACTGTTGCACTCGCCGTTGTTCTGCGGGCATTCGGGGTCGGTCGAGCCGTCGGCGTCGTTGTCGATGCGGTCGGTGGCGTTGCCGGGGGTTTCGAGGAAGGCGATGGCGACGGTGCCGACGGGGTCGGCGCCGAAGTTCTGGTCGCCGATGCCGTCCTGGTCGGTCATAAAAGCCACGTCTTCGAGCACGTCGAAGAAGGGGATGTCGTCGCCGCAGTCGCCGCCCACGCAGTCGGCCAGCCAGATCGAAAAGCCGACGCGGTCGAGGTCCTCGGTGCCGTCGTTCTTGACGCCGTGGATCAGGAAGACGACGTCGTCGATGAGGATCTGCGTCCAGGCCATGATGCGGGTGTCGACGATCAGGCCGAGGCCGTAGCGCGCCGGGTCGGTCGAGTCGGGGCGATAGGCGCTGCGGTAGCGGTCGTACTGGTCGTCGCCGGCCTTGAAGAAGAATTCCTGGTCGGCGTTGAAGATGTCTTTGCCGAAGAAGCCGTTCCAGGAGCCGCGCCAGCCCGGATCGAGGTCGTCTTCGAGTTTGTCGGGCCAGAAGGGCGGCCAGCTCTCGCGGTCGTCGTTCTGGGCGATGCCGAACTCGCTGCCTGCTGGGTTGACGTAGCCGCCGACCGGCTCGAACGTCCAGGAGGTGGGGCCGCCTTCCTGGTTGTTGCGAAAGTCGGAGATGTCCACGATGAAAAGCGGATCGCCGGGGTTACCGCCGAGGTTGGGCCGGACCTCGGCGCCCACCCAGAGCTGCGTCAGCGCCACGTAGCGCCGGTTGGTGTTCTTGGGCCACTCGTACCAGAAATCAGCCGGATTGCCGGACTGCGCGGTCTGCGTCCAGTTGCTGATCGTGGCGCGGATGCTGTTGCCGTCGATGTCGTCGCGGCGGCGTTCGAAGGGATCGACGCGCTCTTTGCTGGGCACGTGGTTGCGGTCGATGCGCCCCTGCGCGTAGCCGGCACTCGGGCACGCCAGCAGGGCCAGCAACAAGCCTGCGAAAACCCTTTTCATGACATGGCCGCGCGGAGAGCCTGCTCCAGCCTGCCCCGGACTTGATCCGGGGAACCGGGGTGTGGCCGTGTGGACGACGGACCTTTTTCGTCCATTCAGCCTGTCCCGGACTTGATCCGGGGTCCACCCCTCCATCCGTCTGCACGTCTTGAGGTCTGCGATAGGCATAGCAAGCACGCTCAGGGTTAATCGCTAGAACCGGATCTCGAGGCCGAGTTGGACGCGCCTCGGCTCGGCGTAGAAATCCGGGCGCACGAAGAAGCCGGGGTCGAACGAGCCGGTGTTGCGCTGCAAGAGCGTCACGTCCGGCTCGCCGGTGTCGGCAAAGACTGCCACGGCGTTGCGGTTGTCGAAGACGTTGAAAGCCTGCACGTAGAGGCGCGGGTGGAAGCCGCCGAAGGAGAACGTCTTCGAGGCGGTCACGTCCACCTGGAACGTCGTAGGCTGGCGGCGCGAGTTCGAGGGAAATTCCGGCGGCACGTCCTGCCCGGCCAGGGCCGCCTCTGGGAACGACGGCGTGTAGGGAAAGCCCGAGCCCCAGACGCCCAGCAGCGAAGCGCCCCAACCGCCGCCGCCTACGTAGACCGACCCGGCCACCTTGTGCCGCTGATCCCAGCTCAAGGGCAAGAGCGCCAGCGTCGGCTGCTGGTTGCCCTGGCTGGCAAAGAACGCCTCGTTCGGATCCGAGTTGGAGCCTTCGACGACCTGGAAGGTGTAGTTGAGGTCGAAGCCGTAGCCCTCCGAGAAGCTCTTGTTGAGCGAGAACGTCACGCCGCGCGTGTTGGCGTAGTCGCGGTTGGCGTAGATGACGTAGCTGACGCCGGGCAACTCGCTCTGGATCAGCGGCGAGGTCTGCACCTGGTTGCGCACGTCGCGGTAGTAGCCCGTCACGTCCACCACGAAGTCGCCCACGCCCTGGCGCACGCCGATCTCGTACATGACGGTCTTCTGCGCCTTCAAATCCGGGTTGCCGAACGGCCCGTACTGGCCCGAGCGGTTGGGCACCTTGTAGCCGAAGTTCTCGAACATCCGGTCGAGCGTGGGGATCTGGAGGAAGTGCCCGTAGGAGAAGTGAATCACGCCCTCCTCGGTAATCGGGTAGGCCACGCCCAGGCGGGGCGAGATCTGGAACTTCGGATCGGCCCTGGTCCACCAGTAGGCTTCGCGGTCCTCGATGGTGAGCCGGTTGTCGTCGCGCTCTTCGTCCCGGGTGATGACGCCGTCGCCGTTTTCGTCGCGGAAGATGTTGATCTTCTTGAACGGGTTGAAGATGTTGGGGTCTTCGGTGTCGGTGGGGAAGCGCGCGCGGGAATCGAAATAATCGACGCGCAGCCCGGCGTTGACGATGAAGTTTTCGAACTCGATCTTGTCCTGCACGTAGGCGCTCAGCGTGATCGGTTCGACGCCGTCGAACTGTTGGAAGCCGATGGAGCTTTCGGGCGGGCGGGTCGGCTGGAAGGGTTCGATCAACTGGCCGTCCGGGGCGGTGGCGCCCACCAGGCTGAAGGATTCGAAGTCGAGCCGATCCATCCGGGCCTCGAAGCCGGTCTTGACCAGGTGATGCTTCGAGACCTGGCTGGTGAGGTCTCCCTTGGCGAAAAAGGCGCGCGAGGACCGCTGGAAGCGGCCCGGCCAGGTGCCGCCGCGCCCGAAGCGCCCGCTGCCGGTCTGTACCTGCTGGAAGACGCCCGGCAACACCTCCACCGAGTCGGGCGTGCTGATCAGGAAGTCGTTGTAGCGGGGGTCGTCGAAGGCTTCGAAGAGCCGGCTCTCGGCCTTGCGGTAGAAGGTGGCCAGGTCAATCGTGTAGAAGGTGGTGGCGCTGACGAGGTGGGTGAACTTGAGCTTGGTGTCGTAGCCGAAGTCGAAGCTCCGGGGCCGTCCGTCGGGCGCCCAGCGCCAGAACAGGTTGTCGTCCCGGCTCTCGGCATTCGACCCGAGCGAGATCAGGTTGACGATCATCTTGTTGTTGAGCCGGTAGCGCAGGTTGCCCTGCCAGCTCACCTTCTCGAACGTGTTGAGCGGCACCAGGGCCGAGTCGCCGAAGGTGCCGTCGAGGTCGTAGATGCGCGCGCCGAAGAGCCATCCGTCGTTCTTGAAATAGCGTCCGAGGGCGAAGAACGTCAGCCGCTCGCCCAGGAGCGGGCCGTCGAGCGAGCCGCTGAGGTTGTAGTAGTGCGTCGGGTCGAAGCCGAGGTAGCCGTAGGGATCGACGTCGCGGTACTGGATTTCCTGCCGGGCGAATTGCTGCACGTCGGTGCCGCGCAGGAAGGCCTTGCCGCCCTCTGCGCCGCCGGTGAAGTAGGAGCCGCTGAAGACATCCACCGAGCCGTGGAGCCGCCGCGTGTTGCCCTCCTTCGAGACGATGTTGATCACGCCGGACATGGCGTTGCCGAACTCGGCGTTGAAGGTGCCGGAGATGACCTGCAACTCCTGGATGCCGTCGTTCTCGATCTGAAAGGCCGTCGAGCCGTCGAAGTTATCGGTCACCGGCACGCCGTCGACCATCACGACGACCTCGCTGGCGCGGCCGCCCCGGATGTGGAGCCCGTTGCGGTCGGTGATGCCCGCCTGCACGTTGAGCACCTGCCCGATTTCCTGCACCGGCAGCCGGTCGATGGTTTCGGCGCCGATGCGGGCCTCGGAGCTGGTCAGGTCCTTGCGCACCTTGATGGCCTCGGCGGTCACCACCACCTCTTCGCCCTCGAAGACCTCCTCGCGCAGGGCAAAATCGACCGTCGTGGTCAGATCGACGTTGACCGTGACGCCCTCCTTGCGCTCTCGGGCGAAGCCGATGAAGGAAGCCGAGACGGTGTAGACGCCGGGCCGCACGCCGATGATCACGTAGTCGCCGTCGAGGCCGGTGGCCGTGCCCTGCGTGGTGCCCTCGATGAGCACGTTGACGCCGGGCAGCGGGTCGCCCGTGGCCGCGTCGGTGACCCTGCCGGCGATCTTCCCGGTCGTCTGGGCCGAGGCCCCGCCGGCCGCGAGCAGCGCCGCCAGCAAACACACGACGAGGCACAGCCCCGGCCCTTCCGCTGCGCCCGGCAGATGCCTGTCAGTTCGGATCTTCATCCCTCAACCGTATCGAAAGGAGGAGTTCGGTATCGACCTGGACGGGGTAACGGGCGCGGAGGGCGGCGTAGGCCGCGCGCACGTGCGCCCGCTCA
Organism: Rhodothermales bacterium; assembly: GCA_041565995.1. Lineage (GTDB taxonomy): Bacteria > Bacteroidota > Rhodothermia > Rhodothermales > JBFGTT01 > JBFGTT01. The sequence goes on along the minus strand of JBFGTT010000136.1, from coordinate 3,102 downwards.
AAATGTTGCCGGAGTTGCGCGCCGACGGCTTCCTGCGCCTCCGCGTAGGTCCTCTCACGCGCCGGTTGCCGCGCGCCGGCTTTCAGCAGCACGTACTGCCCCTGCACCTCGAACGGCCCCAGCACCGTCCCCTGCGCCGCGCCGAAGACCGCCTCGGCCAGCGCGCCGAGCTGATCCCGGCTCAAAAAGCCCAGGTCGCCGCCGTCGGCGCGCGCCGCAGGGCGGATCGAGTGGGCACGGGCCAGCGCTTCGAAGGCCGCGTAGGGCACCTGCGCCTTCAGAACGTCCGCCTCGGCTTTCGTCGCCACGACGATCTCCTCGACCCGGACGCGCTCCGGAACGAGGAACGCCGCGCGACCCTCCGCCTCGATAAACGCCCGGATCGAGTCTTCGGGCACCTCGGCTTCGGCGGCCAGGCGGCCGCGCAGGGTGTGCAACACCCACTCGTCCATCGCCTCGCCGAGGGCCTTGCGGAAGGCCTCGGTGGTATCCAGGCCCCTCGCCTGCGCCCGCTCCAGCATGGCCTGGCGCACCACCAACCCGGCGACGAAGGCACGCAGGTCGGCGCGGGTGCGGACCCGGGCGCGCTGGCGCGCTTCGGTGAACTGCGCGTGGTCGCGAAACTGGCCGACGGTCCACGTCCGGCGCGCGGCAGGCAGGCCGAAGGCGACCAGCGGCGCGTCGAGCCAGACCTCGAGGGCTTCAGGACCGGGCGCCGGCGCCTGCCCCGTCACCTGGCCGAACAGGGCCTCGAAGGCGTCGGCGTAGGAGAGGGCGAGTTCGTCTTCGAGCGCGCGGGCATGCTGCTGCCGGGCCTGCTGCTGCGCGCGATAGCGCACGAACGGGACGAGCTTCGGCCGCTGCCGCGCATAGTCCGTCTCGGTCAACAGCGGATCGGTGAATCGATCCTCGACCTGGATGATCGAGTACCCCTGCGCCGTGCGCACCGGCTCCGAGACCTCGCCGACGGGGAGCGCGATGGCGGCGTCTTCGAAAGCGGGATCCATCTCGTCGAAGCCGAAGTAGCCGAGCGCGCCGCCCTGCTCGGCCAGCACCGGATCCGCAAAGACCTCCCCGGCCAGATCCTCGAACGCCTCGCCGGCCTGCAGGCGGGCGTAGAGCAGATCCGCCTGTTCGCGGGTGCGGGCGTAGAGGTGGCGCGCTTTGACCTGGGTGTGCATCCGCAGAAACGCTGCGCGCAACGCCGCGTCGGTCACCGCCAGCGTATCGAAGAGCACCCGTTGCGTGTAGGCATCGATCAACAACTTGCGCCGGACCTGCTCCTGACGGAATCGATAGGGCGCCTCCTGCTCGATCCCTGCCGCGCGGGCCTCCTGGACGAGCAGCTTCGAGGCAATCTGGTTCTCCACGAAGGTGCGGCGCAGGCCGGGCCGATCCGCCAGCCCGGTACGCAGCAGGTAGGCGACGTACGCCGCGCGGAACGCCTCCGCCGTCACCTCCGCGTCGCCGGCGGTGGCCACGGCGCGCGCCGGCTCGTCCGGCGGGACCTCGCGCCACCCCGCAAGGCAGAGGGCCACCATCAGCGCTATGACAGCTCGCGAAGGCATAGTCAGGACGGGATGCTCGCCGACGGCTGCCCCGCCGAAGACGAAGCGCGCGCCGCGTGCCCGTCGCTCGTCTGGCGCAGCACGAGCGAGGGCGAGAAGACGGTGTGCGAAATGGGATGGTCCGGGTGCTGCAACCGGTGCAGAAACTTCTCCACGGCCAGCTTGCCGAGCTGGCGCATGGGCTGCCGGAGCGTGGACAGCCCCACGTACTCGCTGATCTTGATGTCGTCGAAGCCGATGACGGCCACGTCGTCCGGGGCGTGCAGCCCGGCCTCGCTGAGCGCGCGCAGCGCGCCGAGGGCCTGGATGTCGGAAGCGGCGAAGACGGCGGCGGGCCTCGGACGGCGCTGCAAGAGCTGCTGCATGGCCGCGTACCCCACCTCCTCGGTGTAGCCGTGCTCCTCGACGTCGGTGCTGGCAACCACCAGCGCCTGGTCCACCGGCAGGCCGGCCTCGCGCAGGGCGCGCTCGTAGCCCTTGCGGCGCTCGGCCGCCGGCACCGACACCGGGTTGCCCATGATCAACCCGATCCGCGTGTGGCCCTGCTCGATGAAGTGCCGTGTGGCCAGGTAGCCGCCCAACTCGTTGTTGATCGAGACGGAGTCGAACTCCGGGTGAAACGAATCGACGAGGACGACCGACTGCCGGCTCTGCTTGAGGCGGCGCACGCGCTCGTCGGTCAGCGGCGTCGAGAAGAGCAGCACCCCGGCGGCCCGGCCCCGCTGCAACGCCCGGTCCAACTGCGCATCCACGTCCTCAACGGTGGTGGACGAATAGACCAGCAGGTCGAAGTCGCTCTGGGCCAGGCGGTCCTGCAAGCCGCGCAGCACCTCGACGAAGAAGTAGTTGGTGAGGGTCGGGATGACCGCCGAGAGCAGGTGGGTCTTGCGTCGGGCCAGGTTCTGCGCCGAGACGTGCGGGCGGTAGCCGAGGGCGTCGGCTACGGCCAGCACCCTCGCGCGCGTGGCCTCGGAGACGCGCGGGTGATCGTTGAAGACGCGCGAGACCGTCGCGATGGAGACGCTCGCTTGCTCGGCTATGTCGTAGATGGTGACGCCCACCGAAACCCGCGTTGTGTCGCCGAAGATGTAAGCGCTTACAAGGTGGACCGTCAATAAAGGAAAGTCGCCCGAAAAGATCAAGGCATCCGAACGCCAACCTCATTTTTTGCACAATTTCTTATTGAACAGCCTTTTACTAAGCACATCAAAAGGCAGGGCAACCCTTTGTGCCCGCCCGCCGAGCATGTAAGCGGTTGCATGAAAAAACCGTCTCGACGATCTGCTCTTCCGGGACGGTGCCGACGACCTTGCCGCGCTTGAACAGGTGCGCCTTTGGTCGCCATGATGCCTTCAAAGCATGGTGCTATGCCGGTCGTGAGGATGGCGAGCGATCACGCGCTAATCCCTGACGCCGACGGCCCCAGGACCTCCTCTTTAGGCTGAACCTCGCGCGCAATGCGGTCGGCGACGCGACGCCGGGCGGTGCGCAGGTCGTAATCAGCCTGTAGGTTCATCCAGAGACGAGCCGTCGT
>JBFGTT010000135.1:0-7832 GCA_041565995.1 Rhodothermales bacterium | reverse complement strand
GCGCGTGTGAAGCCATCGTCCGGGGCGCGGCCCTACATGCCGAAGCGGCCCTTCACCTCGTCCATCACGGCAGGGGTGATCTCGGCGTAGCCCTGCTGCCGGGCGTAGTCTTCGACGCCTTTGCGCGCCATCGGGCGGACGAAGGCGGGCACGCGCGCCATGCGTGCCTCGGCCTCGGCGCTCCAGACGAAGCCCGCCGGCTGCTCCTGCCTGGCAAAAGCCTCGGCGACGACGCCGGAGAACGGGCACTTCGACCCGCCGGGCTGCTCCTGCGCCGGCGACGGCGCGGCGGCGAAGGCGTCGTCGCGCTGATGCGCCAGCGTCGCGCGCACGCGCTCCATCGGCTCCGCCGGCACCGTGCGCCCGCCGATCTTCACGTCGAGCGCGCGGACCATCTGCGTCTCCATCGCATTGGTGAGCATGGCTACCTGGTAGCCGCAGGCGGGGCAGCCGAAGACGAGCGTCATCGAGCCGTCGTCCGGCCCGCGCGTTTCCCGCAGTGCCATCGGTTCGTCGCACGCCACGCATAAAAACTTCATCGTCGTCCTCGGTTTGGGTTGATTCCCGTTGGGTAGGTGTGGGCAAGGTGGGGAGCGGCGTCAGCCTGGAGCATCTTTCGCTGCGAGCGGATCGCTGACGGCCGAGTGCTGCAAAAACGCCTGCACCCTTCGCGCCAGCCCGTGGAAGGCCCGCGCCGCCGGCGCCTCGCCATGTTCGGCCAGGAACAGCGTACCCGCGTCGGCGCAGGCGGCCAGGCGGGGGTCGAAGGGCAGCCGGCCCAGGAAGGGTACGCCGTGCGCCCGGGCCATCGCCTCGACGCGTCCGGCGGGAAACAGCGCCTCTTCCTGGCCGCAGTGCGGGCAGACGTACGCCGCCATGTTTTCCACCAGCCCGATCACCGGCGTGCGGAGCAGCTCCGTCGCCATCGTGATGGAGCGGCCCACCACGAACTGCGAGAGGCCCGAGGGAAGCGTGACGATGACGGTGCCGGCCAGGTGGGGCAGCAGATCGACGAGGTTGGGCAGCCGGTCGGCGCCGGGCGGCAGGTCGATCAGCAGCACGTCGAGCGCGCCCCACTCGGTGTCGGCCAGCAGGTCGCGCAGGGCGGCCATCTCCATCATGCCGCGCCAGGTGTAGGCGTCGCGTTGGGTAGGTGCCTGCCAGAGCACCGGCGTGCGTTCGTCGGGCAGGAAAAGGTCGATGGACATCACCCGCAGGCCGAGCGCGCCGGTGGCCGGCAGCACGCCCGTCTGGCCGGTGCGTAGCGTCTGATCGCGCACGCCCGTCATCCGGGCGAGGGAGGCCCCGTTGAGGTCGGCGTCGAGCAAGCCCACGGCGGCGCCGCCGAGCGCCAGCGCCGAGGCCAGGTTGACCGTCACCGAGCTCTTGCCCACGCCGCCCTTGCCGCTCATCACCGCCACCACGTGCCGCACAGAGGCCAGGCGCGCCCGCACCCGCTCGGCGTGCTCGGCCACCTGCGCCACGACGTTCGAGCCGCCGTCGCCGACGATGTCTTTATAGGTTTTCACGGCTTTGTCCGTTCTACGCTCGCGGTGCTCGCTGTTGTCCGTGGTTTTTTGTTCGGTATAGCCTGGGTTTGGGACACCAACAACCGACGACGGACGACGAACGGCAGGCTATTCCTGCTTCTTCGCCTGTTCCTGCAGCATCTTTTCCATCGCCTTGAGGCCCTCGGCGATGCCTTCCTCGGCGACCTCCAGAGTGATGAGCGTGGCGTTGCGGGCGCGGGCGGCGGCCTCCATGCGTTTCTTGGTGCCGTTGCGCATGAAGCCCTCCGGGACGCGTTCGAGGCGGGCGGCGGCCTCCGGCGTCCAGAAGAAGTCGCCGTCCTGGATCAGCGCTTCGGCGGCAGGGCGGGCGGCGGCGGCGCGGTCGCCGGGGCCATCGGTGGCGGATTTCTTGAGCGGGCCTTTCTCGGACAGCTGGCGCGTGTCTTCGAGCGTGTCGCCGATCACGTCGAGGACCAGGTCGAGCGTGATGGTCGGGATGCGTTTGACGCGGGCGTTTTTCTCGATCTGCGCCCTGGCCCGCCGCATCTGGTAGCCGTCGGGCACCCGGCGCAAGGCCTCGCGCGCCTCCGTGGTCCACTTGAGCTTGACGTTGTCGAAGGTCGCCTCTTCTTCGACGGCGCCTTCGAGCGGGACGAGCGCTTCGAGGGCGGCCTTGTCGAGGCGCTGGAAGGCTTCGGGCGGGGCGCTGCAGACGGCGCAGACGGCCGGCTCGAAGTCGCGCGCGGCATAGCCGCACTGGCTGCACACGTAGGTGACAGACTCCGCCGCCTCGATCTCCTGCCGGGCCACGTCCTCGGCGATGATGCCCATCTTGAGCATGGCCGAGCGGGGCAGGATGGTGGCCATGGCCTCCTCGACGATCTTCGTGGTGATGACCGAGTGGCCGCGTTCCATGGCCCAGCGGTGGATGGTGGTACGGGCGATGCCGCGTGCGAAGTCGGGCGCGCGGTTGACGATGCGTTCGGCGGGTTCGAGCCACGTCATCGTCTCCTCGGCCTTCACGTCGAGCGGGGGGGTGTAGCGCCGGCTCGAAAGCAGGACGTTGCAGGGCACGAGGCGCAGCAGGTTTTCGGTGTTGCTGCCGATGTCCATGTCCTCGTCGCTGTGCACGCCGATGCGGCCCAGCACCAGCAGCCAGGGCTGTTCGCGGCGGACGTACTGGAGCATCTTCTCGAAGGCCTTGCCGTCGAGCAGTGTGATCTTCAGATCGACGCCCTCCTCCTCGGCGATGCGGCGGGCCACTTCCAGGTGCGACTGGTAGATCTTGGCCAGCCCCGTGTCGATGACGTCTTCATGGAGTTGCTCCTGCTCTTTGAACCGGAAGACCTTCGAGGCCTTCTCGGTGAGCACGTTCACGATGCTGTTGAACATGGCGTAGTGCAGGTACGGATCGTAGACCGAGACGGCCTCGACCTGCTTGCCCAGCTTGCGGCCCAGCGCCAGCGCCGTCTTCAACCCGGCGAACGATTCGGGGCTGCCGTCGATGCCTACCACGATGCCGCCGCCGCCGGCGTGGCCCACCTCGCCGTCGCCGCCGTAGCCGAGTTGTTCCTTGATGGGCGCGGTGTTCTTGACGACCAGCGTGTCGGTCTTGACGCGGCGGCAGACGCGCTCGCAGACGCTGCCGAGGACGCTGTCTTTGACGGCACCCAGCCCCAGCGCGCCGATCACGACGAGGTCGTAGTCGCTCTCGCGGATGTCCTGGACGATGATCTTCCAGTTCTTGCCGTCGTACATCTTCGGCTCGAAGGGCAACGCGGCTTCGCGGGCGCGCTCCTCCATGACGACCAGGTAGGAGTCCGAGATCAACTCCAGGCCCATCGTGATGAGCGTGTCGTGGATCTTGCGCTGCTTCTCCATCTCGCCCTCGACGAGGTACTCCTCCGGGAGGGTAAACTCCATCTGCTTGAAGCGGTAGTCGTGCATGCGCGCGGCGTAGGCGTGGCTGCCCACGAGCGATGCGTCGAACTGCTTCGCCAACTCGACGGCCACGTCGATGCAGGCCATCGAATGCTCGGAGTTATCCACCGGGACGAAAATCTTCTTGTACATACGGCGGCTCGGGTTGGCTGGACGGAGGGTGGAGGAAGGCGCGCAAGAGCGGCCGGGCGCGGGGCCGGCTCCCGGAGATGATAGGCAAACGCCGCGTTTATCTCAACCATGCTTCGTGTGAAGAACGCGAGCGCCGCGCCTGCTCGAACCGCGCGTTTGGACCGGTAGCCGATGGTCTGTAACGATGAACGTCGCTGTCGTATATTTGCGGGCGCAAACCCCTTTCGCGGCGCCCTGTTTAGCAATCCGGCGAGGCCGATGAAGCTGAAGACGTTCAATTGCCCGTCGTGCAGCGGGCCGCTCGAATACAGCCGCGAGGCCGGCCAGGTGGTGCGCTGCCGGTTTTGCGGCCAGTCGGTGGTGGTGCCGGAGCCGTTGCACGGGGCGGCGGAGGTCGTTCGGGAGGCCGCCGGGCGCGGTGTCCGGGGGGTGGTCGTCGCGGCCTTGCTGGTCGTGGTGGGCGCGGCGGCGGCGTTGTTCTTGCTGAGGCGCCCGGCGCCGCCGCCCGCCGTCCCGGCGGTGCCGCCTCCGCCGGTGGCCGCGCCGGATGCGCCGCCCACCGGGGCGTCTTTCCAGGTCGCCCTCTCGTTCGGCGAGGAGGGCATCGGGCCGGGGCGCTTCGAGGACGCCCGCCACATCGCCCTCGACGGCGAGGGCTACCTCTACGTGGGCGAGTACACGGGCGGGCGCATCCAGCGCTTCGACGCCTCGGGGCGGTTCGTGTCGCAGTGGCTCGTCGATACCGAGCAGGCGCTGCGCGGGCTGGCCGCCGACCGCAACGGCGTCGTCTACGTGGCCCAGGGCGGCCAGCTCCGGCGCTACCGGGGCGCTACCGGCGCGGCGCTCGGCGCGTGGACAGCCCCGGAGCGTCTCTGGATCGACGGCGTCTATCCGGCCCCGGACGGCGGGATGCTGGCCTTCGGCGGCGGGGCCGCCCCGGCGCAGATCCTCCGCTTCGACGCGCAGGGGCAGGTCGGCCTCGCCTTCGAGACGCAGGCCCGCAACGCCCGCGCCGCCCTCGACGGACTCGGCAACGTCTACGTCATCGGAGGCTTCAACGAGCGCGGCAAGCACCACGAGGCCGTCTTCAAGTACGACCCCACGGGCGGCTTCGTCAATCGCTTCGGCAGCGCCGGCGAGGAGCCGGGCCAGTTCCGCGCCCCGCACGCCATCGCCGTCGACGGCCGGGGCCGCGTCTACGTCAGCGACATCCAGGGCCTCCAAGTCTTCGACGGCGACGGACGGTTTCTGGAACGGCTCGACGTGGGGCACACCCTCTTCGGCATGGTCTTCAACGACCGCGACGAGTTGTTCGTGGTAGACCGCAACGCGCACCGGGTGATGAAGATCATCCTGCGCCCTGCCTCCTGACGCCGCCCCGCCCGAAGCACCCTTATCCAGCGGAATCTGCTTAAAGCGTTGTAGCTTGCGCCGTGTGGGCGTGTGGGGGTATGGGAGGGCCGATGCCTGAGACGCAGTTCCTCCCAGACGCCCACCCCCCATACGCCCATACTTTGCAAAAAACAACGAATCAGCCAGATTTCGTACCATGACGGATTTCCCCTTCGACCGGATCGAGCAGGCGCATAGGGCGCTGGCCGAGGTGGTCAAGCGCACGCCGCTCATCCCCTCCAGGACGTTCTCGGCCATGACGGGCAGCCGCGTCTGCCTCAAGCTCGAAAATCTGCAAGACACCGGCTCGTTCAAGCTGCGGGGGGCTTTCAACAAAATCCGGCAGCTTACGCCGGAGGAGCGGCAGCGCGGCGTGGTGTGCGCCTCGGCGGGCAACCACGCGCAGGGCGTCGCCTACGCCGCCGCCGCGATGGGCGTGCAGAGCACCGTCTTCATGCCGCTCTTCGCCCCGCCGGCCAAGATCCAGGCCACGCGCGGCTACGGCGCCCACGTCGAACTCGTCGGGACCATCTACGACGAGGCCTACGCGGCGGCGCGCGCCTACGCCCAGGCGCACGGCGCGGTTCTCGTCCACGCCTTCGACGACCCGCAGGTCATCGCCGGGCAGGGCAGCATCGGGGTGGAGATCTTTGAGGATCTCGGCGAGGTGGACGTGGTGCTGTGCCCGACGGGCGGCGGGGGCCTCATCGCCGGGGTGGCGGCGGCGCTCAAACACCTCAAGCCAGGCGTCCGCGTCGTCGGCGTCGAGGCCGAGGGCGCGCAGTCGATGAAGCTTTCGCTCGAACAGGGGCGCATCGTGCCGATGACCAGCATGACGACCATCGCCGACGGCATCGCCGTCAAGGTGCCGGGCGAGGTCACCTTCCCGCTCGTGCAGCGCTACGTCGATGAGATGGTGACGGTGGACGACGACGAGACGGCCTACGCGCTCTACCTGCTGCTCCAGCGCGCCAAGCTACTGGCCGAGCCGGCAGGCGCCGTCTCGCTGGCGGCGCTCCTGTGCGGACGGGTGGCCTTCCCCGGCCAGACCGTCGTGGTGCTCGTCAGCGGCGGCAACGTGGACCTGGCGCTGCTGACGCAGATCGTAGAGCGCGGGCTGATCCGGGACGGCCTGCGCGCCAAAATCGCCGTGGACGTGCCCGACCGCCCCGGCACCCTCGACGACCTGCTCGACATCCTGGCCGGCCTGCAGGCCAACATCCAGTTTCTCACGCACGACCGCTTCACGGCGTCGGTCCCCATCGGCCACGTGCGCGTGACGGTGACGTTTCGCACGCTGGGCCGCGAGCAGATCGCCCGCATCGAAGAGGCCCTGCGCGCGCGCAACCTGGCCTTCCAGGTGTTGACGTGACGGTGCTCAGTAGACCAGCGCCAGGCGCTCGTGCACGTGCTGGAGCCGGTCGGCGACGTAGCCGAGCGTGGCCGCCGTCTCTTCTTCCAGGTTGGTGTGGGCCAGCGAGACGTTGAGCAGGGCCGCCTCCAGGTGCGGCGCGCAGGCCTCCGCGAGGGTTTCCCTGTCCGCTTCCTGCACGCACGCGATGAACCGCTTCAGTTCGTAGCGCGCCTTGACGAGCAGGTTGCGGAAATCCGTGGCCTCGGGCGCGGCGTCGATGAGCGTGCCCAGGCGGGTTACTTCGAGCCGGAGGATGGACGGCGCCATCTGCCGGAACTCGCTCCAACGCAGGAACGGGAGTTCGTTTTCGACCATGTCCCGGTTGCGCGTTTCGGGTTGCGATCACGCCGGCGTGGGCCGATGCGTCGTCCCCGGCCGTAGGGCGTGCCACATCTGAAGCAGGCCCTTGTACTTGCGTTTGAACTCCGCCGGGTCCTGCGCGATGGTGTCCAACGAGAAGCGAGGCAGCAGGGCCGCCAGGCGGGCTTCCATCTCTTCGAGGGTCAGCCAGCCGTGGTCGAGGAGGGCCAGCACGAGGTGATAGTCCGGCTCGTCGCCGCGCGCGATGAAGCGGAAGGCGACGCTGTAGGGGTCGAAGTGGCCGAGCCGGAGATGCCGGGTCAGGGCGCCCTCGATGGGGCGGTGGCGGTCCTCGAAGCCGTCGGGCAGCGGGATCACGTCGGCGGGCGACTCCTGCCACACGGCCAGGCCCAGCGCATCGGCCACTTCCGCTACAGCCCGGTCGAAGGCGGCGCGGTCTTCGGGGGCGACCTCGGCGGCGCATTCGAGGGTTTCGGTCCAGGGGCGCCGGCCCTCGAACACCAGCGTCGTCTCGCCGACGAGCAGCAGGCGTCCGGGGCGGGCGAAGGCGGCGTCGAGCCGGCGCAGAAACGCCGCCAGCGCGGCCTGGTTGACGAGCGATTTCATCTCCATGGTCAGGCGGGTTCTTCCAGCGGCAGGATGGCGTCTTCGGGGCACATCGCCAGGCATTCTTCGAAGTCGCAGCACGTGTCGTCGATCAGGTAGACCGGATCGCCGGGGGCGATGGCGCCGATGGGGCACACGTCCACGCACAGATCGCACGCGGTGCAGGCGTCGGTGATGACGTACGGCATGATCCCGTTATTGGGAAATGGTAATTGGGAAATGGTAATTGGAAAATGGTAGGGTGTCGCCAACCGAATACCAAATCCCCTTTCCCTTTTCCCATTATCTATTTCCCTTTTCCCAGCACGGTTTCGGGCAGCTTGCTCTTGTCGATCTGCCCGTTGCCCTCGTTGACGGTGTTGTCGCTGCGGCGGCCGGGGTAGCGGCGTTTGGGCGTCTTGTCCTTGTAGTCGATCACCCAGAAGCAGTAGGCGTAGGGGTACATGGTCTGCACGACGTGGAACGGCTCGTACTCGAAGAGGCGGCGCATGGCCCACGAGAAGCGGTAGCGCGGG